>JAABPT010000037.1 GCA_011391855.1 Burkholderiales bacterium | reverse complement strand
GGGCAAGGCCCTGAGCCGGCTGCAGCAGGAGACGGCCACCGAGCTGCTGTGCCAGCTGGCGCAGGCGCTGGCCGACGAGGGCGACACGGCCATGGCCGCGCTGCACGACCAGCACAGCCGCCTCACGCTGGCGCAGAAAAAGCAGGCGGCGGCCGATGCCCTGCGCGCGCGGCTGGAAGCCGTGCTCGGCGAACCGCTGGCGGACACCGACGCAGACGCGTCCATGGAAGAACTGCTGCGTGCCGGCATGGAGCGGCTGCGCGCGTCCCGGGACGAAGAACAGGAACGGCGCCGTGCCAAGGGGCAGGCGCGCAAGGCCCGGCAGAAGCCGGGTGCCGAGCAAGCGAAGGCCCAGGCACAGCAGGAAGATGCCGAGACGCAGCTGCGTACCCTGTTCCGCCAGCTCGCCAGCGCCCTGCACCCGGACCGCGAACCCGATGCGCAGGAACGTCTGCGCAAGACCGCGCTCATGAGCGAGGCCAACGCCGCCTATGCCCGCAAGGACCTGGTCACGCTGATGCAGATCCAGCTGCGAGCCGAGCTGGCCGACCCGGCCGCCGTGTCGCGCATGGCCGATGACAGGCTGGACGCGCTGACCCTGCTGCTCAAGCAGCAGGTGGCCGGTCTGGAGCGCGAGCGCGCTGCGCGCCAGCAGCGCCTGGCGGGCGAGTTCGACCTGCCGCCAGGGCAGGCGACCAACCCGAACACACTCAGGCACCACCTGCTGGCGCAGGTGGATGAACTGGAAGCGGCCGTGGCGCAGCTGGAGCGGGATCTGGAGCAGGTGCAGGAACCCGCGGGGCTCAAACGCTGGCTGAATGCGCAGCGCGAACGGCCCAGCCGTCCGGCCCAGGTGCGCACCGACCGCGATCCCGACGACTATGTCTGAACCGGCCCTGCCGGCGCAGCCGGGTGGCTGTAGCGCCGCGTTACTTCGGCGATCTCCACCGAGTAGCTGGCGTACCAGCGCTCGCGGCCCAGCTTCTGCGCGGCCAGGTGGTCGGCGTGCTGTTTCCAGGCGCGGATGCTGGCCTCGTCGGGCCAGTACGACAGCGCGATTTCCTGCTCGCCTTCGGTCACGGCGGTGAAGTCGAGGCAGCCGAACCGCGTCAGAGCCAGCTCGCGCATCTGCGCGGCCATGCGGCTGTATTCGGCGTCGAGCGCGCGCGCCTGGGCGCGGAAGATCACAACAAACATGCAAATCCCCGGGCGAGTTGTCGCGTGAGTTCTGCCGCCGGAATGGCGCGGCATCGGCTGGCATTCTGTCCCGCCCACAGCGGCGAAAAGTCACCGCTGCCCAGCGCCTCGAAGTGCGCGCGCAGCGGCGCGATGGCGGCGGTGGCGAGCGGGAATGCGGGTGCCGCCGGACTCAGGGGACCGAGCTCGCGCATCACGCGGTTGACGATGCCGCGTGCCGGCCGGCCGGTGAACACGTTGGTGAGCGCCGTGTGGCGAGCGCTGTCGCTCTGCAGCGCGGTGCGGTGCAGGGTACTGGTGCTGGCTTCCGGGCAACACAGGAAGGCCGTGCCCACCTGCACACCGGCCGCACCCAGTGCCATGGCGGCGGTCACACCCGCCGCGTCGGCAATGCCACCGGCCGCGATCACCGGTACTTCCACCGCCGCGACGATCTGCGGCAGCAGCGCGAAGGTGCCCAGCTGCGTGGTGAGTTCGTCCGTGAGGAACATGCCGCGGTGGCCGCCGGCTTCCAGGCCCTGGGCGATCACGGCGTCGACGCCGTGGGCCACGAGCCAGCGCGCCTCATCCACCGTGGTGGCACTGGACAACACCACGCTGCCCCAGCTTTTCACGCGGGCCAGCAGGTCGGCTGCCGGCAGGCCGAAGTGGAAACTCAGCACCGGCGGGCGGAAGGGCTCGATCACATCGGCCACCGCATGGCTGAACGGCACGCGCCCGGCGCCCGCGGGCGCGGCGGTGATGTCCAGCCCGGCCTCGGCGTAGAAGGGCGCCAGCGTCTCGCGCCAGCGCGCCTCGCGGGCCGGATCGGGCACCGGTGGCGTGTGGCAGAAGAAGTTGACATTCCAGGGGCGGTCCGTGCCGCGGCGCAGCGCGGCGAGTTCCAGTTGCAGTGCATCGGCCGAGAGCATGGCGCCGGGCAGCGAGCCCAGGCCCCCGGCGTTCGAGACGGCGATGGCCAGTGCCGAGCCCTGCACGCCCGCCATGGGCGCCTGGATCAGCGGCAACTCGGTGCCCAGCAGGGCGAGCAAGGTCTTCATGGCGGCATTTTCGCCGCGCTGGCAACCGTCTCACCGGTCGCCGTTCAAGGCGGCCGGGAAAACCCTCGAAAAGGCGCCTGGAAAAACATTTAACATATTAAATAATATGAGCGCCGAAATCCCTTTCGTCCACCGCAACCTGCCGCGCCTGCTGCTGGAAGCGCGCGAGGCCGTGATGCAGCACACCCGGCCCAGCCTGCGCGAGCACGGCCTGTCGGACCAGCAGTGGCGCGTGCTGCGCGTCCTGGGCGAACACGCGCGTGAGCCGGGCGGCGTGGAAACCGGGCGCGTGGCGCGCGAGGCGCTACTGCTCGGCCCCAGCCTCAGCGGCGTGCTCACGCGCATGGAGCGTGACGGCCTCATCAGCCGCGCGCGCTGCCCGCAGGACGCTCGCCGCACGGTGGTGCGCGCCACCCCGGCCGGCCTGAAGCTGGTGCGCACGCTGTCGCAGACCATCGAGGCGCACTACGCGTGGATGGAAGAGCGCCTGGGCAAGGCCAGGCTGGCCCAGCTGTACGGGCTGCTCGACAGCGTGATTGCGCTGGAGGTGCCCGATGCCGACGCTGGCGACGAATGGACGGAAGAAGATGCCGCATGAAGGAACCGAGATGAACGCCCCCTGGATTCCGCCGTACCTGCCGCAGGGCACGGTGTACGGCACCCTGCTCAATTTCCGGCGCGAGCACGCGTTGTGGGCGTCGCGCATGAACGAGGCGCCCTACCAGGCGCCACCGCAGGCGCCGGTGCTCTACATCAAGACCGCCAACACCTTCACGCCATCGGGGCACGCCATTGCCCTGCCGCGTGGCGTGGCCGAGGTGGACGTGAGCGCAACGCTGGGCCTGGTGGCCGGCGAGGGTGGCACTGTCGCTGGCGCCGTGCTGTTCAATGACGTGGCCATTCCCCACGAGAGCTATTACCGGCCGCCGGTGAAGTTCCGTTGTGTGGACGGGTTCCTGGGCGTCGGGCGCGAGCGGGTGTCTTTCGACACCATGGGCGGCTGGGCCGGGCTGGGCCAACGGAGCCTGGAGCTGCGGGTGCACGGTGTGCTGAAGCAGACCGTGGCGCTGGCCGATCTGGTGCGCGACGCCGCCACGCTGTGGGCCGATGTGAACGCCTTCCAGACCCTGCGCCCCGGCGACGTGCTGATGCTCGGCACCGACTGCCTGGCCGACGGAAGCCGGCCGCGCGCGAAGGCGGGCGATGCGGTGGAGATCACGGCCGCCGGCTTCAAGCCCCTGAGCAACCACTTCGTGCAGGAGCCGCCCGACGCCGGGCCGCCCCAGGTCGGGCGAGCTCCCTTGGGGGGCAGCGAGTACGCGTCAGCGCCGAGCGTGGGGGGCACATCCTTATGAAAAGAGCCCGCATCGCCTGGGCCGGCGCGGTCCACGACGCCATCGAATCCGACGGCCGACTCGAACTGCTCACGCCCGCCTTCAAGGGTCGCCGCGTTGGCTTCGACGAGGTGGTCTGGCTGCCGCCGCTGGCGCCCATTGACCGCCCGCGCACCGTGCTCGCGCTGGGCTTGAACTATGCCGACCACGCGAAGGAGCTCGCCTTCCGGGCGCCCGAAGAGCCGCTGGCCTTCGTCAAGGGCGAGGGCTCGCTGATCGGTCACCGCGCCTTCACCGTGCGACCCGATGGCGTGCGGTTCATGCACTACGAATGCGAGCTGGCGGTGGTGATCGGCAAGCCTGCGAAGCGTGTGAAGAAAGCCGATGCATTGAGCCACGTGGCTGGCTACACCGTGGCCAACGACTACGCGATCCGCGACTACCTGGAGAACTGGTACCGCCCGAATCTCAGGGTGAAGAACCGCGACACCTGCACGCCGATCGGCCCCTGGCTGGTCGATGCGGCGGACGTGCATGAACGTCTCGGAGGGCCGATGAACCTCGCGCTGAAGACGACCGTGAACGGCCAGCTCACGCAGCAGGGCAGCACGACGGACATGATCTTCGACGTGCCCACCCTGATCGAGTACTTCAGCGGCTTCATGACGCTGATGCCCGGCGACCTGATCCTCACCGGCACGCCCGACGGCGTGGTCGACTGCCAGCCGGGTGACGTGATCGTCACCGAGATCGATGGCATCGGCGCACTGCAAAACACCATCACCGCACAAGGACACGCATGACACGCATCGACCACCTCATCAATGGCAAAACCGTCGCCGGCATCGACTACTTTGCAACCGTCAACCCAGCCACTCAGGGCGTGCTGGCCGAAGTGGCCTCGGGCACCGAGTCCGACATCAACGCCGCGGTGCAGGCCGCCAAGGACGCCTTCCCCAAGTGGGCCGGTCTGCCGGCGACCGAACGCGCGAAAAAGATCCGTGCACTCGGCGACCTCATCGCGAAACACGTGCCCGAAATCGCGCAGACCGAGACCGACGACACCGGCCAGGTGATTGCGCAGACCGGCAAGCAGCTGATCCCGCGCGCGGCGGACAACTTCTCGTACTTCGCCGAGATGTGCACCCGGGTGGACGGCCACACCTACCCCACGCCCACGCACCTCAACTACACGCTGTTCCACCCGGTGGGCGTGTGTGCGCTGATCAGCCCGTGGAACGTGCCCTTCATGACCGCCACCTGGAAAGTAGCTCCCGCGCTGGCCTTCGGCAACACGGCGGTGCTGAAGATGAGTGAACTGAGCCCGATGACCGCCGCGCGCCTGGGCGAGCTGGCGCTGGAGGCCGGCATCCCGGCCGGCGTGCTGAACGTGGTGCACGGCTTCGGCAAGGAAGCCGGCGAGCCGCTGTGCGCGCACCCCGATGTGCGGGCCATTTCCTTCACCGGCTCCACCGCCACCGGCAACCGCATCGTCAAGACCGCGGGGCTGAAGAAGTTCAGCATGGAGCTGGGCGGCAAGAGCCCGTTCGTGGTCTTCGACGACGCGGACCTCGACCGCGCGCTCGACGCCGCGATCTTCATGATCTTCAGCAACAACGGCGAGCGCTGCACGGCCGGCTCGCGCATCCTGGTGCAGCAGAGCATCTACGCCGACTTCGCGGCGAAGTTCGCCGAGCGCGCCAAGCGCATCGTGGTGGGCGACCCGCAGGATGAGAAGACCACCATCGGTCCAATGATTTCGAAGGCCATCTGGCCAAGGTGCGCAGCTACATCGAGCTCGGTCCGAAGGAGGGTGCGACGATGCTGTGCGGCGGCCTCGACCGGCCCTCGTATGCGGCCGAACTTCCGGCCCATGTGCGGGCCGGCAACTTTGTCTGGCCGACGGTGTTTGCCGATGTGGACAACCGCATGCAGATCGCGCAGGAAGAGATATTCGGCCCGGTGGCCTGCCTGATCCCGTTCCGCGACGAGGCGCATGCCATCGAGCTGGCCAACGACATCGCCTACGGCCTCTCCAGCTACGTGTGGACCGAGAACATCGGCAAGGCGCACCGGGTGGCTGCTGCGGTGGAGGCGGGCATGTGTTTCGTGAACAGCCAGAACGTGCGCGACCTGCGGCAGCCGTTTGGCGGCACCAAGGCGTCGGGCACCGGGCGCGAGGGCGGCACCTGGAGTTACGAGGTGTTCCTGGAGCCGAAGAACGTCGCTGTTTCGCTCGGGTCGCATCACATTCCGCACTGGGGTGTGTGATTTGTCCTTCTTCGTTGCGCTCCAACGGGTTGGCGGGATCGAGCGGGTGGGGCGTTCTGCTTCGCTCATGTCCCCCGGAACGGGCTTCGCCCGTTCCTCCTCCTTGACTTCGCTGCGCAGAACACCCCACCCGCTCGATCCGACACAGGGTATGGGCGCTCATGCGGCGAAAGCCGAGCTTCGCAGTGGGGTGGTCATGCCGGGTGTACACCGCAGCGAAGTCAAGGAGGAGGGCTGCGCGCAGCGCAGGCCGGGGGACATGAGCGGAGGTGGGCGCCCGGCGTGGCCACCCCACGGAGCAAACGAAACACTTCCGCTAACAGGAGACAACCCATGGGCAAAGTAGCACTGGTCGGCAAGATCACCCACGTCCCCTCGATGTACCTCAGCGAGCTGGACGGTCCGCGCAAAGGCACCCGGCAGGACGCCATCGATGGCCACAAGGAAATCAGCCGCCGCTGCCGCGAACTCGGGGTGGACACCATCGTCGTCTTCGACACCCACTGGCTCGTCAACGCCAGCTACCACCTCAACTGCGCGCCGCACTTCGAAGGCACCTACACCAGCAACGAGCTGCCGCACTTCATCAGCAACCTGCCGTTTGCCATCCCCGGCAACCCCGAGCTCGGGCAACTGCTGGCCAAAGTGGCCAACGAGCACGGCGTCGAAACCCTGGCCCACCACGCCACCACTCTCGGCCCCGAATACGGTACTTTGGTGCCCATGCGATACATGAACGCCGACCAGCACTTCAAGGCCGTCTCGGTGTCTGCCCTGTGCACGGTTCATTACCTCAACGACAGCGCGCGTCTGGGCTGGGCCATGCGCCGCGCGGTGGAAGATCACTACGACGGCACGGTCGCCTTCCTCGCCAGCGGCAGCCTGAGTCACCGCTTCGCGCAGAACGGCCTTGCACCCGAGTTCGCTTTCAAGGTCTGGAGCCCCTTCCTCGAAACGCTGGACCACCGTGTGGTGCAGATGTGGGAAAACGGCGAGTGGGCCGACTTCTGCGGCATGCTGCCCGAGTACGCGGCCAAGGGTCACGGCGAAGGCTTCATGCACGACACCGCCATGATGCTGGGCGTGCTCGGCTGGAGCGAATACAAGGGCAAGGCCGAGGTGATCACGCCGTACTTTGGCGCTTCTGGCACCGGCCAGATCAACGCCGTGTTTCCCGTCACTCCCGTCACGGGCAAAGCCATTCCGGCGGCGCAGGCCTCGACCGCCGATGGCTTCAGCCTCGTGAGCAACCGGCTTTGAACCCGAACCTCGTCATGCCCCACCTCGTCATCCTCTACACCCCCAACCTCGACAAGCCCGCGGCCGAGGGCGGTGTCGACATGACCGGCCTGTGCCGCGCCCTGTGCGACACCATGCTCGCGGTGCGCGACGAGCAGGACCGCCAGGTCTTTCCCACCGGCGGCACGCGCGTGCTGGCCTACCCGGCGGCGCACAGCGCGGTGTCCGACGGTGGTGCGGCGGGAATCGCGGCGGGGCTGGGCGGCGACTACGCCGTCGTCTACATGAACGTGCGCATGGCCAAAGGCCGCAGCGCGCTCGTGCACCAGCGCGTGGGCGACGCGCTCAACGCTTGCGTGAAAGAACGTTTCGCCGAGCAGCTCGCCCGGCGCCCCATCGGCATCACCGTGCAGGTGGACGAAGGCCACGAAGTCTTCGATGCCAAGAACAGTTCGCTGCACCCGCTGTTTCAGAACAACCAGCAGAAAGTCTGACCCCATGTTCAGCCCAGAACTCATCGCCCAGCTCGCTGCCGAACTGCGGCAGTCCCAGCAGAACCGCACGCCGGTCGAGCACTTCTCCAAACGCCACCCGGGTATGAGCATTGAAGACGGCTACCGCATCGGCCGCGCCTGGGTCGAACTGCAAAAGGCAGAGGGCAAGCGCGTCATCGGCCACAAGATCGGCCTTACCAGCCGCGCCATGCAGATCAGTAGCCAGATCGACGAGCCCGACTACGGCACCCTGCTGGACAACATGCTGTACACCGCGAAGTCCGGCGCGGTGCTGGAGATTCCGATGAAGAACTTCATCGCTCCGCGCGTCGAGGTGGAACTGGCCTTCGTGCTCAAGGCACCGCTCACTGGGCCGAACGTGACGGTGGACGAGGTGCTGGCGGCGACCGCGTACATCACTCCCGCTATCGAGATCATCGACGCCCGTATCGAGCAGTTCGACCGCCACACCAAGGCCATGCGAAAGGTCTACGACACCATCAGCGACAACGCGGCCAACGCCGGTATCGTCATCGGTGCCGGTGACCCGGCCCAGCCGTCGATGTATCGTGCAGACCCGCGCGCCACCAACCGCCCCTGGTGCGGTGCCATCCTGCGCCTGAACGGCGCGGTCGAAGAGACCGGGCTGGCGGCAGGCGTGCAGGGCGACCCGGCCATTGGCATCGCCTGGCTGGCCAACAAACTGGCGCCCTGGGGCGAGTCGCTGCAGGCCGGC
>JAABPT010000036.1 GCA_011391855.1 Burkholderiales bacterium | reverse complement strand
GCACTAAGCTCTCCTGCGACCCAGGAGGCGAGGGCGATCGAGGCAGTTTTCGTGTCCGACAAGCCGGTTTCCCCCAGGAAATCCCTGCTATTGGCCATGGGCGCCATCGGCGGCCTGCTGGTTGGTGTGCTCTGGGTCTTCTCCTCCGATGCCTGGCGGCGGGCGAAAGGCCAACGACACGCCGCTTCCTGAGGTTCACAGCACCAGTTCCCAGGTCTCCCCGACCAGTTCACAGCCATAGCCCTGGTAGGGCTCGCTTTTTACCAGGGTGAAGCCGCGCCGGGCGTAGATGTCACGCGCGGCGGTGAGGTTGGCGTTAGTCCATAGGACCATCTTGCGATAGCCCTTGCCTCGCGCAAAGTCCAGGCATTCGTCGGTCAAGCGTGCGCCCAAGCCCAGGCCGCGCGCGGCCGGCGTGAGGATCAGCATGCGCAACTGGGCGATGTTTTTTGATTTGCGCACCACGAAGGCCGAGCCGACCCGCTCGCCGTTCAGCTCGGCGATCCAGGCCTTGTCCCATTGCGGATCGAAACGGCGCAGCAGCCCGGCGGCAATATCGGCGACCATGGCCTCGAACTCGCTGTTCCAGCCGTATTCGCGCGCATAGATCTCGCCGTGCTGCTGCACCACCCAGCCCATGTCGCCGGGTTGCAGGCCGCGCAGGGTGATTTCAGCGGGTAAACGGGTCGCCATATCCTGCTGAAGCATACACGCGGGGACACCAGCCGTAGCGCCGGGCCGCCCCAAGCAAGGCAGCGCCCCCTGCGGGGGGCAGCGCAGCACACAAAGTGGCAAGCGTGGGGGCCCTTTGCCTAGAGGGACATGCCGCCCGAGGCCTCGATCACTGTGCCGTTGATGTAGCCGGCTTCGTCGCTGGCCAGGAAGGCGTAGATGCTGGCAATTTCCTCGGGCTTGCCCAGGCGCCGCAGCGGCACTTTGGCCTCCAAGTCCTTCAGCACCTTCTCGGGCATGGCCGCGACCATGGGCGTGGCGATGAAACCGGGCGCCACCGCGTTCACGCGGATGCCCTTGGGGCCGAGCTCGCGGCTCCAGGTCTTGGTGAAGCCGATCACCCCGAACTTGGTGGCTGCGTAGTTGGTCTGGCCGAAGTTGCCGTACAGGCCGACGACGGACGAGGCATTCAGGATCACCCCAGCGCCTTGCGCCACCATGGTATCGGCCACGGCCTGCGAGCAATGGAACACGCCGCGCAGGTTGACGTCGATCACGCGGTCGAACTGCTCCAGCGTCATTTTCTGCAGGCGCGCGTCCTGGGTGATGCCGGCGTTGTTGACCAGCACGTCGATGCGGCCAAATTTCTCTTTCACGCGGGCGACGACGCTATCGACCATTTCGCGCTTCGTTACGTCCATCTCATAGCCCGCCGCCGTGGCGCCGAGCTCCTGGCACTGCTTGACGACCTCGTCCACCGCCGCCTGCTTGACGTCGCAGACGATGACGGTGGCGCCTTCCTGGGCGAATTTCAGCGCGGTGGACAGCCCGATGCCCTGCGCGGCGCCGGTGATGATGGAAACCTTGTTTTCGAGTCTTTTCATGGTGGGCTTTGAAGTGTGTGCAAAGAGCCGCTGGGGCAGAACCCAACGGGGCAGACGGCAGTCTAGCGAGTTTTGCTGCATTGCAGCATGACAAAGATCAAGGCTTGGACGCTTACCGGCGCAGTAGCCTGGCCGCGCCCGGCAGTTCGCTACAGTTCGCGACCCTCACCGGCCTCTTCGAAGGTCTGGCCGTCGCGGATGTGGTAGATCCGTTTGAAGGTCGGGATGATCTTTTCGTCGTGCGTCACCACGATGATGGCCGTCTGATACTGCTGCGCCATCTGGTTCAGGATGCGGATCACGGCCAGGGCGCGTTCGCTGTCCAGCGGCGCGGTGGGCTCGTCGGCCAGGATCACGGGCGGGTGATTGACCAGCGCGCGCGCAATCGCCACGCGTTGCTGCTCGCCGCCCGAGAGCTGCGAGGGCTCGGCCTTGGCGCGGTGGCCCACGTCCAGCGCACCCAGCAGATCGCGTGCGCGGCGACGCGCCTCGACATTGGGCACGCCGGCTAGCATGGGCAGCAGGGCCACGTTGTCGGTCACGTCCAGAAACGGGATCAGGTAGGGCGCCTGGAACACGAAACCGATGCGGTCGCGCCGCAGCGCGCGCAAATCCGGCGTTTTCCAGCCGTCGTCGTAGATCACGTCCTGCCCCAGCGTCATGCGGCCGGCGCTGGGCTCGATGATCGCGCCCAGGCACTTCAGCAGCGTGCTCTTGCCCGAACCGGAGGGGCCGATAAGACCGATGACCTCGCCGGGCGCGACCGTCATGTTCACGTTCTTGAGCGCGTCCACGGCGGTGTCGCCCGCGCCATAGCGCTTTCGCAGGCCTTCGATTCGGATGCCGTTCAGGCTCATGGTGGGGTCCGGGGCGTTCATCCAATGGCCTCCGCCGGATCGACCTTGAGTGCCACTCGGATCGCCAGCGTGCTGGCCAGCGCGCAGATCACCATCACCGCCACGAACCCGGTCACGGCGTCGCCGGTTTCCAGCAACACGTATTTGGGAAAAACCGGGGCCCACAGCGTGGCGGCGGTTTTGCCGACGATGAAGCCGATCAGGCCCAGGCCCAGCGCCTGCTGCAGGATCATCCCGGCGATGGTGCGGTTGCGCGTGCCGATGAGCTTGAGCACCGCGATCTCGCGGAGCTTGCCCAGCGTCATGGTGTAGATGATGAAAGCCACGATGGCCGCGCTGACGATGGACAGGATCACCAGGAACATGCCGATCTGTTTGGCCGACGTGGCGATCAGCTTGGCGACCAGGATGTCCTCCATCTGCGCGCGGGTGAACACCTGCAGGTGTTTCCAGCGGCGGATCGGCTCGGCCACCGCTTCGGGGTCGGCGCCTTCGTGCAATTGCACCAGCACGGCATTGACGTTGCGGTTGCTGGACTGGGACGCCTGCACCGCCTCAAGCAGGCCCGGCACGCCGGGGCGGTTCAGCGCCGGGTTGGCCGCGGTGCGGGCGCGGTCGTTGACGATGGCGTCGTTGTCCTTGAGGAACTGCGCCTCCTGCGCGTCCTTGAGCGGGATGAACACCATCGGGTCGCCGCCGGACGACACCATGCGCCGCGTCAGGCCGACCACGGTGTAGTCATGACGGCGGATGCGCAGCGTGTCGCCGATCTGGAAGCCGGTTTTCAAATCGGCCACGGCCTCGTAATGGTTGCGGGTGATATGCCGGCCCGCGACCAGGAAACCCGGCTCGCCCGGCTGTCCGGGCTCGAAGCCCACCACCATGGCGCGTACCTCAGTGTCGCCGCGGCGCACCTGCATGGTGAAGTAGGTGACGTTGGCGGCGCGCGCCACGCCCTCCATGCCGCGCACCGTGCGGTAGGTGTCGTCGCGCAGGCTGGACGACTCTGCGTAGGGGCCCTGGGTGTCTTTCTGCACCACCCACAGGTCGGCACCGCTGTTGTTGAGCAGCACGCGCGCGTCATCGACCATGCCGCGGTAGATGCCCGCCATCGACAGTGTGACGCCGATCAGCAGGCCCAAACCAAAGCCCGTGAGCACGAACTTGGACCACGAGTGAAGGATGTCGCGGCCGGCCAGGCTGATCATGGCTGGCGCCCCGCCAGAGACTCGACCACCTTGATGCGCGTGCCGGCGCTCAGCTCCTTTTCGCTGTAGCCGACCACCTCGTCCCCGGCCTTCAGGCCTTCGAGCACCTGCACCTGGCCTTCCAGGCTGGCCTGGCCCAGGCGCACCGGCGTGAACTGCGGCTTGCCGCCGTCAAGGCGCCAGACGCCTAGCTTGTCGCCTTGGCGGCGGATGGCCGCATTGGGCAGCACCGGTGCGCGCGCCGTGGCTGGCAGCATGACGGTGACTTCGGCGAGCTCGCCCAGCGACAGGCCCACAGGCAGCGCGTCGAAGCTGATCTGCACCAGGCGCTCCTCGGTCACGCTGTCGCTTTGCAATTCCACGCGCGCCACCTTGCCGGCCAGCGGCTGGGTCGGGCGTGATCTCAGCGCGATGCTGGCGGGCAGGCCGACCGCCAAGCCGCCAGAGCGCCCCTGGTCGAGGCGCAATTTGACCCACAGACTGGCCGGGTCGGCCAGCTTCAGCACGGCCTGGCCGGCCACCACCGTGGAGCCCGCTTCGGCATCGCGCGAGGTCACGATGCCGTCGGCCGGCGCCACAAGGCGCACGTTCTGCCGCTGCTGGGCCAGCGCGGCGGTGTCGGCCCGGGTGCGGGTCAGGTCCAGGCGCGCACCGGCCAGGCTGGCCTGTGCGGCGCTCAGCGCAGCGTCGGCCGAGGTCAGTTCCTGAACCTTGGCCTCCGCCGCGCTGGGGCTGATGAAATCCTTCTGGCGCAGATCCTGGTAGCGGCGCTCGTTGATCACGGCCAGCTCGCGCCGGGCCGTGGCATCCTTGACCTGTGCCTCGGCGGCGGCAATGGCACTCGTCGCGCGGGCCTGCGTGGCGCTGAGAGCCGCCAGTCGCTCCTGCAAATCCACAGGGTCCATCTCGGCCAGCAACTGACCGGCCTTGACGGGGTCGCCCACATCCACCATCACGCGCAGCACGCGCCCCGCAACCGTCGGGCCGATCAGCCAGGCGCGGCGCGCCTCGACTGTGCCGGTGCCGAACAGGCTTGGTGACAGCGAGGCTTCGGCCGCCTTGACCACTGTGATCCGCGTGGCCGCCAGCGGGCCGGAACGGAGGGCGATGAAGGCGATCGCCGCCACCAGGGCGAGCACGGCAAGCGCGATGGAGAGCTGGCGGGAGGAGGGGCGTTTGAGTGTCATGGAGTCTTGCCGATGGCGCGCAGGTAAAGGGGGAAGACGCGGGCGGCCTCGGCGCGGAGGTCGCTGCCCGGTCCGTTCAGGATGGACTGCATGGCCAGGCCCTGAACGATGCCGATGAACATCGTGGTAGATGCGGCGACGTCCAGGTTCGCTGACGCTTCGTCGTTGTGAACGGCGCTTTGCAGCAGCCGCGTCAGCAACTGGCGGTAGCGCTGCAGCAGGAGGCCGAGCGGGCGCTTCAGCGGCGAGTCGGCGGGTTGCTGGAGGTCGTGAAAGATCAGGCGCGGCACGCCGGGGCATTCGCGGACAAAGGCGATGTGGGCGCGGAAAACGCGGGCGACGGCGTCGAGCGCGGGACTGGCTGAACCGTTTTCAGCGGGTGCACGGGCCGCGTCTTCGAGCCGCGCCAGCAAGTGCTGCGTCACCCAGTCCATGACGGCCAGCCAGATTGCCTCGCGGCTGGGGAAATGCTTGAACAGCGCGCCCTGCGTGACCCCGACTTCCCGGGCAATGTCTCCGGTGGTGATGGCGTCCGGGCTGTTGCGGCCTGCCAGCGTGATGGCCGCCGCCACGATCAGGGCCTGCCGTTCTTCGGTGGGCAGACGGGTCGGGGCAGGTGCGGGCTTTGCAGACATTTGGTAATTCAATGATTACCAAATAATGTAACACCTTCAGCCTTAGGCGGGTGAAACGGCGGATGCTCACGCTCAACACGGGGACCTTCGACTCATCAAGGCATAGCAAACTATGACCATTCCACGATGGGATATGCCACTTATGACTGTAAAAAGCCCGCAAGGCGCCTTGCGGGCTTTTCCAGGATGCCGTTGCGAGCTCAATACACCGGTTGGTGCCTGCGGATCGAGTCCTTAACCTCGGCCGTCAGCGCAAAGCCAGGCCCGAATTTTGCCGCCAGTTCATCGGCACGGGCGATGAACGCGTCGATGCCCATGCCGTAGATGAACTGCAGCGCGCCGCCGGTCCAGGCCGGGAAGCCGATGCCGAAGATCGAGCCGATGTTGCCGTCGTGCACCGTGGTCAGCACGCTCTCCGACAGGCAACGCGCGGTTTCCACGGCCTGGCGGTACAGGATGCGGTCCTTCACGTCCTGCAGGTTCCAGGCGACGCCGGGCTTCTCGAACCGGGTCTTGAGCTCGGGCCACAGGCGCTTCTTCTGGCCTGCCGGGTAGTCGTAGAAGCCGCCACCGCTAGCGCGGCCCGGGCGCTTCAGCTCCTTGACCATGCGCTCCACCAGCAGTTCGCCCGCCGTGGCGACGTAGGTCCTGCCCTCGGCGGCAAAGTCGGCGCGGGTCTGCTCCATCACGTGCACGCTTAAAGACAACGAGGTCTCGTCGATCACCGCCAGCGGCCCCACGGGCATGCCGACCTGCATGGCGGCGTTTTCGATCACCGGCGCGGGAATGCCTTCCTCCAGCATCGCCGCGCCTTCCATCACGAAGGTGCCAAAAGTGCGACTGGTGTAGAAGCCGCGTGAATCATTGACCACGATCGGGATCTTGCCCAGCGACTGCACGTAGTCGAAGGCGCGCGCCACGGTCTCGTCGTCGGTCTGCTTTCCGCGGATGATCTCCACCAGCTTCATCTTGTCCACCGGGCTGAAGAAGTGGATGCCGATGAACTTGGCCGGATGGGCGCTGGCGGTGGCCAGGCCGCTGATCGGCAGGGTGGAGGTGTTGCTGGCAAAGAAGCCGCCCGGCGCCAGCATCGGCTCGGCCTCTTGCGTGACCTTGGCCTTGAGCTCGCGGTTCTCGAACACGGCCTCGATGATCAGGTCGCAGCCCTGCAGGTCGGCGGCGGTGTCGGTCGGCGTGATGCGCCCCAGCAGCTCAGTTTGGTCGTGCGGGCCCATGCGGCCCTTGTCCACGCGGGCCTGGGTCAGCTTGGCGCTGTAGGCCTTGCCGAGCTCGGCCTTTTCGAGGCTCACGTCCTTCAGCACCGAGGCAATGCCGCGGCTGGCCTGCGAGTAGGCGATGCCCGCGCCCATCATGCCGGCGCCCAGGATGCCGACCTTCTTCGGCTTGTAGCGCGGCACGTCCTTGGGGCGCGACTGCCCGGACTTGATGGCGTTCAGGTTGAAGAAGAAGGTGTTGATCATGGCCTTCGCCACCGGGTTGACCATCAGGCCGGCCAGGTAGCGGCTCTCAATCCGCATCGCGGTGTCGAAATCGACCTGCGCGCCTTCGACCATCGCGCACAGCGCGGCTTCGGGGGCCGGGTACAGGCCGCGCGTGGTCTTCTTGAGCATGGCGGGCGCCACCACCAGGCCCTGCGCGATGGCCGGGCTGCTCGGCGTGCCGCCGGGCATCTTGTAGCCCTTGCGGTCCCAAGGGTGCTGGCAGGCTTCGGCATTGCCTTGCACCGAATCGATCCAGGCGCGCGCTGCGGGCATCAGCTCGGCGTCTCTGTCGACCAGCGCATGCACGAAGCCCAGCTTCTGCGCCTCGGCCGGGCCGAAGAGCTTGCTCTCCAGCAGGTAGGGCTGGGCGGCCATAAGGCCGAGCTGGCGCGTCATCTTGGTGATGCCACCGCCGCCAGGGATCAGGCCCAGCGTGACCTCGGGCATGCCGAACTGGGTCTTGGGGTTGTTCACGGCGATGCGGTGGTGGCCCACCAGCGCCACCTCCCAGCCGCCGCCGAGCGCCGTGCCGTTCAGGCAACTGACCACCGGCTTGCCCAGGGTTTCGAGGGTGCGGAAGTTCTTCTTGATGCGCTCGATCTCGACGAAGACGCGCGAGGCGTCCTCGGGCTTCATGCGCATCACGCCCTTGAGGTCGGCGCCGGCAAAGAAGGTGCTCTTGGCAGAGGCCAGGATGATGCCGCGAATCGCGTCTTTGTCCTTCGCCACCTGGGCCGCCACGGCGTCGAGGTCGTCCTGCCATTGCAGGGACATGGTGTTGACGGGCGAGCCTTCCTCGTCGAAGGTGATGACGGCGATGCCGTCCTGGACGGCGTACTGGATGGTCTTGAGTTTCATGTCGCAGGATTCCCGGGGTTCAGATGCGTTCAACGATGGTGGCGATGCCCATGCCGCCGCCCACGCACAGCGTGGCCAAGCCGTAGCGCAGCTGGCGGCAGTGCAGTTCGTCGATGAGGGTGTTCAGGATCATGGCGCCGGTGGCGCCCAAGGGGTGGCCCATGGCGATCGCGCCGCCGTTCACGTTGACCTTCTCGTGCGGCACGCCCATCTCCTTCATGAACTTCATGGGTACGGCGGCGAAGGCCTCGTTGACCTCGAACAGGTCGATCTGGTCGATCGTCAGGCCGGCCTTGGCCAGCGCCTTGCGCGTGGCGGGCATCGGACCGGTCAGCATGATGGTCGGGTCTGCACCGCTGAGCGCCACGGCCACGATGCGCGCACGCGGTTTCAGGTTGTGGGTCTTGCCCGCGGCTTCCGAGCCGATCAGGATCGCCGCCGCACCATCCACGATGCCCGAGGAGTTGCCGGCATGGTGCACGTGCTGGATGCGTTCCACCTGCGGGTAGCGCTGCAGCGCCACGGCGTCGAAACCCATGGCGCCCATCTGGTCGAAAGCCGGCTTGAGCGAGGCCAGGCCCTCCATCGTGGTGC
>JAABPT010000046.1 GCA_011391855.1 Burkholderiales bacterium | reverse complement strand
CCGCTACGAGTTCACCGGCAATGCACCGAATGCCAACCCGCCCAAGGTGCTGATGGACGGGGTCTACTGGTCCAGGTGATATCGCGCTGAAGCGAGGTCAGTGCCACGCTGAAGGTCTGTCGAAGGCCCGCAACCTGCTATTGCGGCAGGCGGCGGTCTTTCGAGCGGTTACGCTGCGGTCTGTCACGCCACCCTGGCCAGCCGCAGGAGTTTCCCGCCCATGATCGTCATCACCACCCCCATCGCCGGGCAGCGCCCCGGCACGTCGGGCCTGCGCAAATCCGTGCAGGTGTTCCGCCAGCCGGGTTATCTGGAAAATTTCGTGCAGTCGCTGTTCGACGTGCTCGAGCACCACAAAGGCGCCACGCTCGTGGTCGGCGGCGACGGCCGCTATTTCAACGACCAGGCCATCCAGACCGTGCTGCGCCTGGCCGCGGCCAACGGTTTCGGCCGCGTGCTGGTGGGGCAGGGCGGCATCCTGTCCACGCCCGCGGCCAGCGCGGTGATCCGCAGCCGCAAGGCCTACGGCGGCATCATCCTTTCGGCCAGCCACAACCCCGGCGGGCCGGAAGGCGACTTCGGCATCAAGTACAACGCCGGCAACGGCGGACCGGCGCCCGAAGCGTTGACGGAAGCCGTCTACCGGCGCACGCAGTCGATCGAGCGCTACCTCGGCGTCGAATCGCCCGACGTCGACCTGGGCACGCTGGGCAACACGCTGGTGGGTGGCATGGCGGTCGAGGTCATCGACCCCGTGGCCACCCATGCCGACCTGATGGAAACGCTGTTCGACTTCGGCGCCATCCGGCGGCTGCTGGGTTCGGGCTCGTTCCGCATGCGCTTCGATGCCATGCACGCCGTGACCGGGCCCTATGCCCACGAGGTTTTTGTGAAGCGCCTCGGCGCACCCGCGGCCAGTGTCGTGAACGGCACGCCCTTGCCGGACTTCGGCGGCGGCCACCCCGACCCCAACCCCACCTATGCCGCCGAACTGGTGGCCGCGATGTTTGCTGCTGATGCGCCGGACTTCGGCGCCGCCAGCGACGGCGACGGCGACCGCAACATGATCGTCGGCCGCCGCTTCATCGTCACGCCCAGCGACAGCCTGGCGGTACTGGCGGCGAACGCGCAGCTCGTACCGGGTTATGCCGCCGGCCTGAAGGGCGTGGCGCGGTCGATGCCCACCAGCGCCGCCGTCGACGCCGTGGCCGCGGCGCTGGGCATTCCGTGTTTCGAGACGCCCACCGGCTGGAAATTCTTCGGCAACCTGCTCGATGCGGGACGCATCACGCTGTGCGGCGAGGAAAGCGCCGGCACCGGCAGCGACCACGTGCGCGAGAAAGACGGCCTGTGGGCCGTGTTGTTCTGGCTGAACGTGCTGGCCGTGCGCGGCGAATCGGTGGAAGCCATCGTGCGCGACCACTGGCGGCGCTTCGGCCGCCATGTCTATTCGCGCCACGACTACGAAGGCGTGGATGCGGCGGCGGCGACCGCGCTGATGGCACGCCTGCGCGAGGCCTTGCCCGGCCTGCCCGGGCAGAAGTTCTCCCCGGGCACCGTGACGCTGGCCGACGACTTTGCCTACACCGACCAGGTGGATGGTTCGGTGACCACGGGTCAGGGCCTGCGCATCGGCTTCGACAACGGCTCGCGCATCGTCTTTCGCCTGTCGGGCACCGGCACCGAGGGCGCCACGCTGCGGGTGTACCTGGAGCGCTTCGAAGCCGACGTGCAACGCCACGGCACCGACGCGCAGCAGGCGCTCGCGGGCTTGATCGCCACGGCCGAGCAACTGGCCGGCATCGCAGCCACGACGGGCCGCACGCAGCCCACCGTCATCACCTGAAGGCCGGCAGGCGTTGCGCTGCGTTCTCACTTCGCGCGGCGGCCCGTTCCTGGCCGAGCAGCGCGCGTTGCCGCCAGCCACCGAGCACGATGCACACCTGCCGCGGGTCTGGGTCGACCCGGCACGCCGCTTCCAGGTCATCGAAGGTTTCGGCGGCGCCTTCACCGAGGCCTCGGCCGTGACCTGGCTCAAGCTGGATGAAGCGCAACGCGAGGCCCTGCTGCGCGCGTATTTCGATCCCCTGCACGGCCACGGCTACACGTTGTGTCGCGTGCACATGAACAGCTGCGACTTTGCCCTGGGCAACTACGCCCACGCCGCCACGCCGGGCGACTTCGCGCTGGAGCACTTCAGTATCGAGCGCGATCGTCAGGCGCTGCTGCCCTTCATTCAGGCCGCGCTGCGCATGGCCGGGCGACCGATCAAGCTGCTGGCCTCGCCCTGGAGCCCGCCGCCGTGGATGAAGACCAACGGCGCCATGAACGGCGGCGGCAGCCTGCGGCCCGAATGCCGCGCCGCCTGGGCGCAGTGCTTCGTGCGATTCATCCAAGCTTATGCCTCCGAGGGCGTGCCGATCTGGGCTGTTTCGGTGCAGAACGAACCGATGGCGAACCAGCGCTGGGACTCGTGCCTGTATACCGCCGAGGAGGAACGCGATTTCGTGCGCGACCACCTCGGCCCCGCATTGCACGCTGCCGGCCTGGGCCATGTGCACATCGTCATCCACGACCACAACCGCGACGAGATGGTCGAACGCGCCAGCGTCGTCCTGGCCGATCCCGAAGCCGCGCGCTTCGTCTGGGGCACCGGTTTTCACTGGTACATGGGCGATCATTTCGACCATGTGCAGTTGCTGCACGACGCCTGGCCCGACAAGCAGCTGCTGTTCACCGAAGGTTGCCAGGAAAGCGGCCCGCACACTGGTTCGTGGGACCTGGGCGAGCGCTATGCGCGCTCGATGATCAACGACCTGAACCGCTGGACGGTGGGCTGGATCGACTGGAACCTGTTGCTCGACGAACAGGGTGGTCCCAATCACGTGGGCAATTATTGCAGCGCGCCGATGCTGGCCGACACAACCACAGGTTCGTTGCTGCCGCAGAGTTCCTACGCCTATCTCGGGCACTTTGCCCGCTTCGTGCAACCTGGCGCGCGGCGTGTGCTGTGCGCGGCGACGCGCGAGGTACTGGAGTGCACGGCGTTCATTAACCCCGACGGCACGGTGGCCACGGTGGTGATGAACCGCAGCGAGGTGGAGCAGCCCTTCGTGCTGGGCGTCGCTGGCCAGCGCCAGCGCCTGCGGTTGACGCTTCCGCCGCGCGCCATCACCACCGTTCTGGCCTGATCCGGGCCAGGCAGCGCCAGGACCGGATCGGCCGGCAGCCGCCCCGACGTCATGCTCGCGCGATGCCGCTGCGACCGTTCTGGCGTCGCCAGCGGTCGGGCGTCTGGCCCGACCAGCGCGTGAACGCACGCACGAAGGAGCTGGCCTCCGAATAGCCCAGGGCCATGGCCACGTCGGCCAGCGGCATCGAACTCGCGCTGAGCATCTGGCTCGCCATGGTGTACAGCACCTCGTCGCGGAGCCGTCTGAAGCTGGTGCCCTCGGCCAGCAGCCTTCGGTTCAGCGTGCGTTCGTGCACGTCCAGCAGGGCGGCCACGTGCGAGGCGGTGCAGGGCGGCCTGGCGGTCATGCCCTGCACCAGGCGGCGCACTTCGTCGACGAAGCCTTTTCCCATCAGTCCCTGCAGCCGGTCGGCTTCGCTCTTCAGGAACCGATGCAACATCGGGTTGGCGGCCGGCAACGACAGCGCCAGCCAGGAGGCGGGGAATTTCAGCGCGCAGCGCGCGGCGCCGAAGTGCACCGTTGCGCGAAAGCAGCGCCGCCAGGGCGAGGCGTTGGCCGGGCGCTGCCGGTGCAGCAGCACCTCGCTCGGGTTCCAGCCCGCGCCGCACAGGCTGCGCATCAGGTTGCAGCCCAACATCATGGCCATGTCGTAGGCTTGATCGGCACCCTCGACCTCAGTCACGATGGCGTACCCCAGGTAGACGTCTTCGCCTTCCTCGTGCAGCGTGACGATGGCGCCACGGTCGGTCAGGTCCAGGTAGCGCACCAGCCCGCGCAGCCCGGTGCGCACGTCGCTGGCGCTCGTCAGCAGCAGTCCGGGCAGGCCCAGCACGTCGGGCCCGGCACGCTCGGTCAGGAGCAGCCCGAGGTGCTCGCAGCCGGTGGCCTGGGCGCAATGGCCCGCCAAGCGCGCGGCCGTGCCGTAGGGGATGGGCATGTCGGGGTCGGTGAAAAAAGCCGGCGCAAAGCCGACCTGGCCCAGCACGGCCACCGGATCGAACCCGAGTTCGCGCACAACGGCGGGGAGCGCACAGAGAGGCGCAGCACGCAAGGTGGCCGCAGCGGAGGGCGCGGGTGCTGGCCTGGAAGGCCTGTTCCGCGCGCGGGGGGAGTCAGGATCGGATATCTGCATCAGAGCCTGCCTGTAGTCGGAAAGTGTCAATTGTCCGTCCGACCCGAGCAATTGGATTCAGGTGCCCCACATTGATACTCTGCACCGCCCGGAACGCGCCTTCAAACCCGTTTCGCCGGCGACGCCATGTAGAGCCTGGCCGGGTCGGGCGGGCGCGTCCAGTTGCTGCTGGTGAAGCCGCCGGTACCAGGCAGACTCGGTGTCATGCGAGACATGATTTTCGCGGCAAAGAAGCACGACGTGCTGCCGCTCGACAACTGAATCTCGGAAGGGAAATCATCATGGTGAGTCGTTGCTTGTCAGCTCTCGTCGCGTGTGTCATCACCGCGGCGGCGCTGCCCGGCGCCGTGTCGGCGCAGCCGGCCGGGGTGGAGCCCCGTGCCGATGCGGTGCTGCGCGGCATGACCGCGTACCTCTCGGGGTTGCAAAAGTTCAGCGTGACGACCGAGAACACGCTGGAGGTCGTTACTGCCGAAGGGCAGAAGATCCAGTTCACCGCACCCGCAACGATGACCGTGGCGCGCCCGAACAAGCTGGTCGCGCAACGCCGGGGCGACATCGTCGATCAGATGATGTACTACGACGGCAAGACCTTGACCTTGTACGAACCGGCCGCCCAGTACTACGCCACCGTGCCGGCGCCTGCCACCCTGGATGCGATGCTCGATGCGGCGTACGAGAAGCTGGACCTGGTTGCGCCGGGCGCAGACCTGATCGACACCCGCGCCTACGAACGGCTCATGCAGGACGTGCAGGCCGGCGTGTACCTGGGGACCGCCGTCGTGGCCGGTCAGCGCTGCCACCACCTGGCCTACCGGGCGACCGAGGTCGACTGGCAGCTGTGGGTTCGCGAGGGTGCGCAACCGGCGCCATGCCGCTACGTCATCACCTCGAAGACCATGGCGGGGGCGCCACAGTTTGCCGTCCAGGTGCTGAAGTGGGACACGTCGCCCGATGTGTCGGCGGCCCGATTTCGCTTCGTTGCGCCCAAGGGCGCGAAGGCGATCGAGTTTCTGCCACGGTAAGGCGAGGAATCTGAAATGACGCAAAACAGACTTGTGAAGCCGCTCCTGCTGGCGATCGGCCTGCCGCTGCTGTACCTGGCAGACGTCCCTCCCCAGGCTCCATGGGGCTTGACCTTGATGCGCGACGCCCACGCCATCATTGGCAGGCCGCTGTCTCCCGTCTCGGTGGCTGGCGTGGCGCGGCGCACGACCTACCGCGCGGTCGCGTACGGAAGCACGGCAACCGCAGCGGCGACATCGGCGACGGCACAGCAGCAGGCGGCCACCGCACAGCAACAGTCGGCCACAGCGCAGCAGCAGTCGGCCACGGCTCAGCAACAGGCCGCCGCTGCGCAGCAACAGGCCGCCGCTGGCCAGAAACCACCTGCACAGACAGCGGCCCCGGCGGCGGCGGGTACGCCGGCGGTCGGTTCGATCGTCAAGACCTTGCCTGCCGGCTGCACGCAGGAAGCCAAGGGTGGCGTCGAATACCAGCGCTGCGGCAATGTCTACTACCGCGCGGCGTTCCAAGGCAACAGCCTGGTGTACGTGGTGCAGCAGCCATGACGGCCGTTGATGGCAGTTGCCGAATGCCACGGCGCCGAGCGATGACTACGAACTCGCGCCCTGGCGGCGCCCGTGCTTTTCGAACCGAACTGGAGCCAGGATGCTGAACCGAAAGACCCCGTTGGCCGCTGCGTTGGCGTTGCCGATGGCACTGCTGGCCCTGCCGGCCCACGCGCAGGGCGCCGAACCCTGGCGCTTCCAGGCGTCCGTATACGTCTACCTGCCCACCATCAGCGGCACCACCGCATTCCCGCAGAACGGAGCCGGCAGCGGTGTCTCGGTCGACGCCGATACGATCCTCGACAACCTGAAGTTCACCTTCATGGGCTCGTTCGAGGCGCGCCGGGGCGCATGGGGGCTGTTCACCGATGTCGTCTACATGGACGTCGGCGACTCGAAGTCGGACTATCGGGAATTCACCGTCGGCGGCGTGCCCTTGCCCGGCGGCGCCAACGCCCTCGTGGACTACGACCTGAAGGGCTGGGTCTGGACACTCGGCGGCACCTGGGCCATGCCGGTAGGCCCCGCGGCCACCCTGGACCTGCTGGCAGGCGCGCGCATGCTGGACATCGAGCAGACGCTGGGCTGGGACATCACCGGCAACGTGGGCGCGCTGCCGCCGCTGGAGCGGGCAGGGCAGTCCAAGGTGGGTCTGACCAACTGGGACGCGATCATCGGCTTCAAAGGCCGGCTGGCGCTGGGCAGCGGCGGCCAGTGGTTCGCGCCCTATTACGCCGACATCGGTGCGGGCGATTCCGACCTCACCTGGCAGGTCATGGGCGGCATCGGCTATTCGTTCAAGTGGGGCGATGTGGTGGCCGCCTGGCGTTACCTCGACTACGACATGAAGTCCGGCGACAAGGTGCAGAGCCTCAACTTCAATGGGCCGGCGATTTCGGCCGTCTTCCGCTGGTGAATCCCGAGGAGAGTGAGATGAGATCGACGATGAATGCCGGAACGAGCGCCAGCGCTCGAAGACCAGGGGCGTTGCGTGGCCTGTGGGTAATGGGTGCCGCGCTCTTGCTGGCGGCGCCTGGCGCCTGGGCACAAGCGGGTGACGCCAAGGCCATGCTCAAGGCCATGTCGGACTATGTGGGTCGCCAGCAGACCATCGAACTCAGCTTCGACAGCGACATCGAAGTCATCACGCCCCAACTGGAGAAGATCCAGTTCACCAACTCCGGCGACGCGCTGCTGCAGCGGCCGAACAAGCTGCGCGCCCACCGTGTGGGTGGCTATGCGGACGTGGCCGTGTCCTTCGATGGCAAGACCGTCAGCATCCTGGGCAAGCACCTCAACGCCTATGCGCAGTTCGAAGCGCCAGGCAGCGTGGATCAGCTGTTCGAGGCACTGCGGGATGGCCATGGGGTCGCATTGCCGTTCTCGGATCTGCTGCTGACGAATTCGTATGCCGCCCTCGCTGCCGGCATCCTGGAGGCCAAGTACATCGGACGTGGCGTCATCGATGGCCGGGAGTGCGAACACCTTGCCTTCCGCAACTTCGATACCGACTGGCAGCTCTGGGTCGAAGTCGGCGCGAGCCCGATCCCGCGCAAGATGGTGATCACCAGCAAGACCCTGAATACGGCGCCGCAGTACACGCTGCGCGTCAAGACCTGGAAGACCGACGTCAAACCGGCGCCCGATGCGTTCGTCTTCATGCCGCCAGCCAATGCGCAGAGACTGAGCTCCGACGATCTGATCGGGCTCGACGAGTTGCCACCCGAAACCAGCACTGGAGCAAAGAAGTGACCACGACCACATTCAAAGCGCTGCTGATGACAGGCCTGGCTGCGGCTGGATGGCTGGGCTATGGCGAGAGCGGGCCGGTGGCCACGGCGCAAGCCGTGGTCGGCGCACCTGCGACGCCGGTCAGCTATGCCGGCGTGGCACGCCGATCCACCGTTGGCGTCGGCGCGCCTGGAGTGGGCGTCGCGCCCGGCGTCGGTGTGGGAGCGCCGGGCGTAGGCGCCGCCCCTGGTGTCGGTGCGCCCGGTGTCGGCGTGGGTGCACCCGGAGTGGGTGCTGCACCCGCGAATCGAGGTGGCCCGGTCAATCGCGTTGGGGTGCGTTGAAAAAGGCCAACGACGAGACGGCGGATGTCGGCATCGCCACCTGGCGGTGGCAGTTGGGCGAGAGCCCGTAACCTAATAGGAAAGCAATGAAAACGACGACGACTTTGTGTGCAGCGGCTGTGATGGTCGTTTCGGGAGTGGCATATGCCGCAGGCGAGCAGCCCGGTCACGGAACGCACTGGGGCTACCAGGGCGACATCGGACCCGCAGCCTGGACGAAGCTGAAGCCGGAATTCAGCGCCTGCGCCGGCAAGAACCAATCGCCCGTCAACGTGACCGGCACGATCGACGCGCAGCTGCCTCCCGTCGGCTTCAACTACAAGGCCGGCGGTAGCGAGGTCGTCAACAACGGCCACACGGTCCAGGTGAATTACGAAGCCGGCAACGGCATCTCGATGGACGGCATGCAGTTCGAGCTGAAGCAGTTTCACTTTCATTCACCGAGCGAGAACCAGATCAATGGCAAGTCGTTCCCGCTGGAGGCGCACTTGGTGCATGCCGACAAGGACGGCAACCTCGCCGTCGTATCGGTGGTCTTCGACCTCGGCGCGGCCAACCCGGCCGTGGGTGCCGCGTGGGGACAGATGCCCAAGACCGAGGGCAAGGCCGCGTTGCCTGCCAAGGTGTCGGCCAACGGCTTGCTGCCGGCCGATCGCAACTACTACCGGTACAACGGATCGCTGACCACGCCGCCGTGCACCGAAGGCGTGCGCTGGGTCGTCATGAAGAAGCCGATGACGATTTCCAAGGAACAGCTCGAAGCCTTCAAGACCACGCTCGGGTTCGACAACAACCGCCCGGTGCAGCAGGTGAATGCGCGCCCGATACTGAGGTAGAGCGCCCCGCCATGCCGACGCTGTGCACGTCTTCACTGTCCCACTCCCTGAAAGAACCCTCATGAAAGCATCACGGATGAATCCTCTTGCCGGCGCAATCCTGGTGGCGTTGGCCGCCGTCGCCGCTCCCGCCATCGCGCAGTCGGCGGGCACCCAGGCGACGGTCGTCGGGGCCAGGGCGCCTGGCGCGGGCGCGCTCGGCGAAGTCGTCACCACGTCGGCGACGATCACCGCGATCGACCGCGACAAGCGCGTCGTCACGCTGAAGGACGCGCAGGGTCAGGAGACCAACGTCGTCGCCGGGCCCGAGGTGCGCAACTTCGACCAGCTAAAGGTCGGCGACCAGATCGTCGTCAGCCACCTCGAGGCGGTGACGATCGAACTCAGGAAGGGCAGCGGCATCCGCGAGCGCGTCGAAAGCACGACGAGCGACCGCGCCGCGCCCGGGGCCAAGCCCGGCGGCATGGTGGCGAGCCGCGTCACGGTCATCGCCGATGTCGTGGCGGTGAACGCCCGCACGCAGACACTGACGCTGCGCGGCCCGCAGCGCACGGTGAACCTGCGCGTGCCCGACCCGAAGCAGTTTGCTCTGGTGAAGGTCGGCGACCAGGTCGAGGCCACCTTCACCGAAGCCGTGGCAGTCGCCGTCGAGCCCGCGCCAAGGAAGTGATCGCCGCTCGATGCGAAGGTGTCCGGCCGGCGTCGCGCAACCAGTACAACCACTTCAACGGCGTTGAGACCGTGTTTGCCCAGGCGCAGCAGGCGACCAGCGGCGCGGGCGACTTGCAGGACTGAGAAGCGAAGCCGATGAGCGATACCGAGTCCGCTGCCGCACCAGGCGGTGAGAGCCTGAAGCAGAAGCTGCGCGAGGAATTGCGCAAGTACCTGGTCGTCAGCGCCTACCTGTTCATCTGTTTCGGCGTCCTGCAGCTCTACAAGGCCGCGCTGCTTCAAGACGCCGGTGTGCACTACCTGCCGCTGGGTGTGGCGGTGGTGAAGGCGCTCATCATCGGCAAGTTCCTGCTCATCGGCGACGCCGTTCGCGCCAAGTTGCAGCGGCGCCCTGGGCGCCTGCCCGGACGCATTGCGATGCGTGTGTTCTGGTTGCTGTCGATCCTGGTCCTGCTGACGATCGCGGAAGAATTGATCGTCGGCTGGATCCATGGCAAGTCGTTGTTCGAGATGGAGGCGGAGTTCCACGCCCGGTCGATGCTGGAACTGGTGGCCGAGGTCTTGCTGATGGGTCTGATCCTGCTGCCACTGGTGGGCGCGGCCGAGCTGAGCCAGGCACTCGGCCCGGGTGTGCTGCGAAGCCAGGTCCTGCGACCGGCGCACAGCGGTCGCGACGAGACCCACGACGGTGGATCCAGATGATCGAGGTCCGCGGCGCTGCCCAGGCGGTGCTGCTCGTGGCGCTGCTGGCCGCAGCCGCGACACCCCTGTGCGCGCAGCCGGGGGGTCTGCGGCCGGTGATCGCCTCCGAGAACGCCGAGCTGGCGTCGCGCATGGCTTCAGAGCAAGCCGCGCTCGCTCGGGAACGCGCCGCACTGACCCGCCTGCGAACGCAAGGCGATGCGCTTGAGGCAAGGTTGCAGCGCATCGCCCGCCATGCCGAACTCGGCGCCGCTGGGCGCGAGTTCGCGGTGTTGGTACGACGCGAGCTGGGCGCCCTGCCGCGACCGGAACAGATCGCCGCCGAGGCAGGCCAACGCGAATGGACCCGCGAACGGGTCAGTGACGCCAGCGTGCGCGCGGAGAACCTCGCCCTCGCGCTGGCCGATCTCGATGGCGCCATCCAGCGCCGCCTGGCTGCTGCACCGGCGGCCCCCGATCCGGCGCAGCGCGCGGCTCACGACGCACTGGTCCGCGAATTGCTCGTGGAACAGCGGAACCTGCTCGAGAAGCTGCATGCGCTGGCGCTGGACCGGCTGCAGACACTGCAGGAGACCGGTCGCGCCGAGGTTGAATTCGTGCAGCGCGGGGCCAGCGCGCGAGCGCAGTTGACGCGGCTGCTGTTCTGGCTGCCTTCGCCGCCGGAAAGGCGCCTGATCGCCGATCTGGGGCCTTCGATCGCATGGTTGTCCTCGAGCGCCCAGTGGCAAGCGGCGGCTTCCACGCTGCTCGATGGCGGCCGGCGTATGCCGTGGCAGGCCGGCGGCCTGGTGCTGGTGGCTGCGCTCGTACTGGCACTGCGAGCGCGCCTGCGGCGCCGGCTGGCGGCATTGGCCGTGCACGCTGTCCACGACATGGATTCGCGCACGAAAGTCGCGCTGAAGGCGCTGGCGGTCACTCTCGCGCTGGCGGCACCTGTTCCGTTACTGAGCTGGAGCGCTGGCAGTCTGCTGGCGAGTTCGGTCGCGGTGGCGCCTTTCACGGTCGCCTTGGGGGAGGCGCTGGATGCAGCGGCTCGGCTGCTGTTTGCCTTGGCCGCCTGCGTGTGGCTCTTTGACCGGCACGGCCTGGCGGCCGGTCATTTCGGCTGGCACGAGGCGTCGGTGGTGCATGCCGGACGAGCGCTGCGCCGCTTCACCAAGGTCTTCGTGCCGCTGATCTTCCTGGCTGCGCTGAACGGGCTCGACCATGCACCCTACGGCAATCGCGAGACGCTGGCGCGGCTGTTGTTCGCCGCCGCGATGGTGGTGCTGGCGATCTTCCTCGTGCGCCTGTTCGGGCGCACGAGCCCGCTGATGCAGCGGCTGGCCGAACGCACGCCTCGCGCCAGGGCGATGCGGCTGTACCCGGCGTGGTTCTGGGCGCTGCTGTTCTTCCCGCTCGGCATGCTGGTGCTGTCGATGGCCGGTTATCTCACCGCTGCCGGCTATTTCTTCGGGCGCACGACCTTGACGCTGTTCGTGGTCGTCGCTGCGGCCGTTCTCTACGGCCTGGCGGCCTTGTGGATGCAGGTGCGCCAGTGGCGGCTCAGCCGCATCCAGCGCGCCGAGGCGGCGGCACTGTCCGCGGGGGCGGCCGCTGCCGCGTCGGGCGACGCAGCGGTGGCGGTGGCGCCGCCGAAGATCGACCTCGCGATGATGGGCGCACAGACGCGGTCGCTGCTGGACCTTGCATTGACGGTGTCGCTGCTGGCCGGCCTGTGGTGGATATGGAAGGACGCCTTGCCGGCACTGTCGACGATTGGCGATGTTGCGCTCTGGTCGGCAACGGACGGCGACGGACGCCCGGCGACCACCATCACCTTGTCCCAACTCGGATTCGCGATCGTGATCGTCAGCATCACCTGGGTGGCGGTAAGTAACGTGGGCGCCTTGCTCGACACCTTGCTGCTGCAGCGCCTTGAATTCCGTGCCGACGCGAACTATGCGATCAAGGTCGTCTCGCGATATGCGATCACCGCCGTCGGCGTGTTGCTGGCGTCCGACCGGCTCGGGATCGCCTGGAGCGACGCGCAATGGTTGATCGCTGCGCTCGGTGTCGGACTGGGTTTCGGCCTGCAGGAGATCGTCGCCAATTTCGTGTCGGGGCTGATCGTGCTGGCCGAACGGCCGGTGCGCATCGGCGATGTGGTCACGGTGGGCGAGGTCACGGGCACGGTGTCGGGCATCAAGGCACGCTCGACCCACGTCATCGACTTCGACAACAAGGAGGTCATCATCCCGAACAAGGCATTCATCACCGAACGCGTGGTCAACTGGACCCTGTCCGACCCGACGACGCGTCTGGTGTTGAAGGTGGGGGTGGCCTATGGCACCGACATCGCGCAGGCGCAGCGACTCATGCTGGACGCGGTGCGCTCGAACCCCGACGTGCAGCGATCGCCGGCGGCGTCGGTGTACTTCACGGGTTTTGGCGAGAGCTCGCTCGACTTCGACATCCGCGCCTTCGTCGCCGCCTACGACCTGCGGCTGCGCGTGCGGCACGAGATCCTGTTCGCCATCGAGCGCGCGCTGCGCGAGCACGGTATCGAGATCCCGTTTCCGCAGCGCGAGCTGCACATTCGCTCGGCGCCAGGTCCGGGTGAGTCCAACCTGGCTCGACACAATGGCCTTGCCGGACCGCGACCGCACCCGTCATGATCGCGACGACCATGCAGCTTCACGACAGCAACCACCACCGCGTCTGTCGATGCCGGCGCTGGCCGGGCACCGTCCGCGCTTCGGCTCGGGCGGCGTTGACCGCCTGGGCTGCAGCGGTCGTACTGGCCGCCGCTTCAGCGGCACAAGCCTGCGGTTACCACGATCCTGCCAGCACCAGCCTGGGGATGCTCAACTGGGCCTATCCCGACGCGATGCACGTGCGCACGGCGGTGTGGATGGCGCAAGCCAGCGGCGTGCTTCCCCGCCGCGAGCCGCTGCCGGACGCCGACCCGCTCTCGGTGACATTCCGCTTCCAGCAGTCGATCCGCCTTCGCGATGCGCAGGCCCGGCTGGACGAACTGCGCCACCGCATCGACGCCGGGCTCGCCGGTCAGCCGATGCCGGCCATCGCCGTGGTGCTGATCGGGCCCATGTTGTGGACCCGCTTCGAGAGCACCGCCGGCAGCGTGAACATGTTGTCTCACGCCTCCGGTCCGGTCGGCGAGGACGTCGTGATCGTCACCGACGAAGCGGTCGTTGCGGCGCTGGCCGAAGGCCGTCTCACGGCCCGCGAAGCACGTGCGCAGGGTCTCGTCAAGACCTACGGCACCCGCCAGAGCGTCGAGCGCATATCCGTCTTGCTCGATCGCTCTTTTGAATTGAAGGAGAACCCGATGTCACAGACCCAAGCTTCACAGGAGGCCCCATAACATGTGTACCCACAAACTGCGTCGATCAACACTCGCAGCCCTCGTCGCCGGAGCACTGCTCACATCCGGCTTCAACGCAGTCGCTGCCGAAACCAGCGGCGTCGGCATCGCCAATACGGCGGACAAGGCGAAGATCGAGAAGTCCTACCCGAGCAAGCCGCACTACTCGCCCTACGCCGGCCGCAACTACCCGACCCGGCCCCTCTTCGGCGACACCCACCTGCACACCGCCTTCTCGATGGACGCCGGCGCCTTCGGCGCCCGCCTGACGCCGCGCGATGCCTACCGCTTCGCCCGCGGCGAGGAGGTCACGTCCAACTCGGGCCAGCCGGTCAAGCTGTCGCGCCCGCTCGACTTCCTGGTCGTGGCCGATCATTCCGACGGCATGGGCTTCTTTCCGCAGTTGATGGGCGGCGACCCGGAACTGCTGGCCACGCCACAGGGCCGCAAGTGGTACGACCAGATCAGGGGCGGGCAGGGCGCCGAGGCGGCGATGGACATCATCACGAGTTTCGGCCGCGGGCAGATGCCCAAGGGCTTTCCTCAGCCGGGCACGAGCGCCTACCGCAATGCCTGGAGCGAGACCATCAAGGCCGCCGAAGCCTACAACGACCCGGGCCGCTTCACCGCATTCATCGGCTACGAGTGGACGTCCAACACCGGCGGCAACAACCTTCACCGCAACGTGATCTTCCGCGGCAACGGGCAGCAGGCGCAGCTCGTCGAGCCGTTTACGACGCTCAAGCCGCTGGGCAGCGACAACCCGGCCGACCTGTGGAAGTGGATGGCGATGGCGCAGGACAAGACCGGCAGCGAATTGCTGGCGATTGCGCACAACGGCAACCTGAGCAACGGCCGCATGTTTCCGGTGGTCGAGGCCTTCGGCAAGAAGATCGATGCCGACTACGCCAAGACACGCGCGCGCTGGGAGCCGCTATTTGAAGCGACACAAACCAAGGGCACTGGCGAGGCGCACCCCTTCCTTTCGCCGAACGACGAGTTCGCCGACTTCGAGATCTGGGACAAGGGCAACCTCGACGGTTCGGTGGCGAAGACCAAGGACATGCTCGAGCTGGAGTACGCCCGCTCGGGCCTGAAGAGCGGCCTGAAGCTCGAGGCGATGCTCGGCAGCAACCCCTACAAGTTCGGCCTCATCGGCAGCAGCGACGCGCACACCGGTCTGGCTGCGTTGGAGGAAGACAACTTCTTCGGCAAGACCGCGCCGCAGGAGCCCAGCCCCGAGCGCTTGACCAAGGCCTTCTTCGACAACGCGAAGACCGGCGTGAAGATCATGGACTGGGAAGTCGGCGCGTCCGGTTACGCCGCGGTGTGGGCGGTCGACAACTCACGCGAAGCGATCTTCGACGCGATGAAGCGCCGCGAGACCTACGCCACCACCGGCCCGCGCATGGCGGTGCGCCTGTTCGGCGGTTGGGACTTTGAGGCCCGGGACGCGGCCAACCGCATGCCGGCCGAAATCGGCTACACGAAGGGCGTGCCGATGGGCGGCGACCTGAGCGCGGCGCCACAGGGCAAGTCGGCGAGCTTCCTCGTCGCGGCGCTGAAGGACCCGATCGGCGCCAACCTCGACCGTGTCCAGATCGTCAAGGGCTGGCTGAACGCCAAGGGCGAGCTGCAGGAGAAGGTCTACGACGTGGCCTGGGGTGGCGATCGCAAGCCCGGCGCCGACGGCAAGCTGCCGCCGGTGGGCAACACCGTTGACGTGGCCAACGCCAGCTGGACCAACACCATCGGCGCGCCGGAACTGATCGCGGTGTGGAAGGACCCGGCCTTCAATGCGGCCGAGCGCGCGTTCTACTACGCTCGCGTGCTGGAGATCCCGACGCCACGCTGGACGGCGTACGACGTCAAGCGATTCGGCGTGAAGCCACTGCCGGGCACGCGCATGACGCTGCAGGAACGCGCCTACACCTCGCCGATCTGGTACACGCCCTAAGCCGGTTTTCAGGACGCATGCCCCTCGTGCGCTGGCTTCGTGAACCGCTCGTCCAGTTCCTGCTGATCGGCGCAGTTCTCTTCATCGTCTTCGACCTGCGCGGGGGCGGTGAGCGGGGCGGCCAGCGCATCGTCGTCACGCCGGGGCAGGTGGACGCCGTGGCGGCCGGTTTCCGCCGCACTTGGAACCGGCCGCCCAACGAGCAGGAACTCAAGGCGCAGCTGGACGAATATGTGCGCGAGGAGATCGCGGTGCGCGAGGCGGTGGCCCTGGGGCTGGACCGCGACGACACCGTCATCCGCCGCCGCCTGCGGCAGAAGTTCGAATTCGCGGCCGAAGATGCCTTCGAAGCGACACCAGCCACCGACGCCGAGCTGCAGGCCTTCCTGGACACCTACCCGGACAACTTCCGCACCGAACCCCGCTTCAGCCTGCGCCAGGTGCACCTGGGGCCGCAGCGTGGCAAGGCCTTGCAGGACGATGCCCGGCAGATTCTCGACCGGCTGCAGGCCGCTGGCCCCGACGTCGAAATCCGGTCCCTGAGCGATTCGCGCCTGCTGCCCGCGGGCCTGGAGCACACCGGCCTCGGTGAAGTGGCGCGCATCTTCGGCGATGAATTCGCGGCTGAGCTGCTGAAGGCCGAACCGGGGCGCTGGGTCGGCCCCGTCCGGTCGGGCTACGGCCTGCACCTGGTCATCGTCGACAGCCGGGACGGCGGGCAGCTGCCGGCACTGGCCGACGTGCGGCCGCTGGTCGAGCGTGACTTCATGGCCGAGCGGCGCAAGCGTGCGCTGGACGCGATGTACGCCAGGTTGCTGGCGCGATACCCGGTGGTGATCGAGCGACGCAGCCCGACGGCGGCGTCGGCAGCGGCATCCGGGCCCATGCAATGAAGCGCTGGGTGCTTGCCACGTCGATCGCCTGGCTGCTCCTGTGGGCGGCCGGCGCGGCACAGGCCCACGAATTGCGGCCCGGCGTGCTGGAACTTCGTGAAGGCCAGCCCGGCACCTATGGCCTGCTGTGGAAGCGGCCAGCCGGTGGCGAGGTGGACATCCGCATGGCTCCGGTGCTGCCTGCCGAGTGCCGCGCCGCGACGCCGGGCGCGACGCTGCTCACCCCGGGCGCGCTGGTGGTGCGCGGCACGATCACCTGCGAAGGCGGCCTCCGCGGCCGCACCATCGTCATCGACGGGCTCGCATCGACCGTCACCGACGTGCTAGTCCGCGTCTACCACGCCGACGGCTGGCTCGAGACGCACTTGCTGAAACCCATGAATCCGGCCGTGACGCTGGGCGAACGCACCACTGCGCTGCAGCGTTCCGGCGCCTATCTGCGGCTGGGCATCGAGCACATCCTGCTCGGCGTCGACCATCTGCTCTTCGTGCTGGGGTTGCTGCTCATCGTGCGCGACCGCTGGATGCTGGTGAAGACGATCACCGCGTTCACGCTGGCGCACAGCATCACGCTGGCGGTGGCCACACTCGGCTATGCGAGCGCGCCGCTGCTGCCGCTGAATGCGGCGATTGCCTTGTCGATCCTGTTCCTGGGCCCGGAAATCGTGCGAATGCGGCGCGGGCAGACGAGCTTCACGATCCGTCACCCGTGGGTGGTGGCCTTCGCCTTCGGGCTGCTGCACGGCTTCGGTTTCGCGAGCGGCCTGACGACCATGGGGTTGCCGCCGGCGGAAATCCCGCTGGCGCTGCTGGTCTTCAATGTCGGCGTCGAAGTCGGGCAGCTCGGCTTCGTTGCCCCGGTCCTGCTGCTGGAGCGGGCCTTCCGCGTGCTCCAGATCCGTTGGCCCCGGTTCGTGGCGGCGCTGCCGGGTTATGTGGTGGGATCGCTGGGGGCCTACTGGACGATCCAGCGCGTGGCGGTGCTGCTGGGAGCGGTGCGATGAACGCCAACGGCGTGGGGTCGAGACTGGAGCACCGGCTGCCGGCACTGCTGATGCTGTCGGTGGCCGCACTGCCAGCCTGGGCGCACGAGCAGTCCGGACAGGCCGCGGGCTTCGTCACCGGTCTGCTGCACCCGGTGTCAGGCCTCGACCACGTGCTGGCGATGGTTGCGGTCGGCCTGTGGGGCGCGCAACTCGGTGCGCCGGCAATCTGGCTGCTGCCGGTGACCTTTCCGCTCGTCATGGCCTTCGGCGGCTTCCTCGGCCTGCTCGGCGTGCCGCTGCAGGGGGTGGAGGTGGGCATCGCCGCCTCGGCAATCCTGCTCGGTGCAATGGTTGCAACGGAGTCGCGTCCGCCGCTCGCACTGGCCGCCGCGCTGGTGGCGTTCTTCGCCGTGTTTCACGGCCATGCGCACGGCACGGAATTGCCGCCGGGGCAGAGCGGTTTGCTCTACAGCATGGGCTTCGTTGTCGCCACCGGGTGCCTGCACGCGGCCGGCATCGCCACGGGTTTGCTCCACCGCTGGCGTTCAGGTCGCGTGGCCTTGCGCGGCGCGGGTGCCGTGGTGGGTGTGGCCGGGCTCTTCTTCCTGTGGCGAGCGCTGGCGTGATGCGCCGCCGGGTCGCCGCGGTCGCCGGCGCCGGGCTGACGCTCTCGACGGGTGCGGCGCAGGCGCATCTGGTGAGTACCGGGATCGGCCCTGTCTACGACGGCATCGCGCACCTGCTCGTCTCTTTCGAGGACCTGCTGCCGGTCATCGCGATGGCCTTGCTGGCCGGTCTCAATGGACCGTCAGCGGGCCGGAGGGTGCTGCTCATGTTGCCGCTCGCCTGGCTGATCGGCGGCGTGGCCGGCACGCTGAGCCCTGCCGCGCCATGGCCAGCAAGCCCGGCGACGCTGTCGTTGCTGGTCCTCGGGGCCCTGGTAGCCGCGGACTTCAAGTTCGCGCCAACCGCCGTCGCCGTGTTGGCGCTGGTCCTGGGTCTCGCCCATGGCTGGCACAACGGCGTCGCGATGGCCGTCGCAGGATTGCCGACGGCGGGGCTGCTCGGCACCGCCGGCGCCGTCTTCGTGGTGGCGGCGTTGGTCGCCGCCACGGTGGTGGCGCTGCGCCGGCCGTGGACACGCATCGCCATACGCGTGGCCGGCAGCTGGATCGGCGCCAGCGGCCTGTTGCTGCTGGGCTGGACGCTCAGCGGTCGGGCATGAGTTGCCGCAGCCGCAAACGGTGAGCGTGCCGGCCTGCCGACGCTGGCCGATGCCTTTGCACCTGAATGACCTGCCCAGAACCCATGACCCCGTGACCCGGCGCCGCCGAAGGCGGAATCGGATCAGCCGTTCGCGCTCAGCGTCCATCACGGCTGCAGCAGCATGCCTTCAGCCCGGGCCACGCGGTGGACGGGCTCAAGTTCGGTGGTCGGGTCAACCACCAGCACGTCGATCTTGCGCTCACCCAGGCTGCGCTGCAGCCGCGCCGTGATCTGCGCAGCCAGCCACACCGGGCGCGCCACGGGCCGCGGGCACTCCACCAACAGGTCGATGTCGCCACCGCGCAACTGGTCGTTCACACGTGAACCGAAGAGGCGCACTCGTGCGTCTGCCCCGGCGAGTTCCTGCGTGGCGGCAACGATGGCATGGGCCTGATCGGGACTCAAACGCATGGCGGGATGCTAGCGCACGCAGGCCGACGTCAGCCGCATCACGACCGCCCAGTGCAGGCGCACAGCGAAAGCGTCTAACCTGGGTGCGCTCACTCAACGAACAGCAGGGTCGGGGTTTCGAGCATCGTGCGCAGCGCCTGCACGAAACGTGCGGCGTCGATGCCGTCCACCACGCGGTGGTCGAACGACGATGACAAATTCATCATGCGGCGTGCGACTACGGCACCACTGCGCATCATGGGCCGCTCGACGATGCGGTTGACGCCGACGATGGCCACCTCGGGCCGGTTGATCACCGGCGTGGAGACGATGCCGCCCAGCGCACCCAGGCTGGTGAGGGTGAGGGTGGAGCCACGCAATTCGTCGCGCGTGGCGCGGCCGCTGCGCGCGGCCTCGGCCAGGCGCGCCACCTCGGCAGCCAGGGCCCACACGTCCAACGCCTCGGCGTGCCGCACCACCGGCACCATCAGGCCGTGCGTGGTTTGCGTGGCTATCCCCAGGTGCACGGCGCCGAAGCGCTTCACGAAGCCGGCTTCGTCGTCGAAGGTGGCGTTGATCTGCGGAAATTCGCGCACCGCCAGCACCATGGCGCGCATCAGCAGCGGCAGCAGCGTCAGGCGCCCGCGCTCGGTGCCCCACTTTTCGTTCAGCGTCGCGCGCAAGGCCTCGACTTCGGTGACGTCGATCTCTTCGACGTAGCTGAAGTGCGGGATGCGGCGCTTCGCTTCCTGCATCTGCACGGCGATGCGGCGGCGCAAGCCGATGACGGGGATCGCCTGCGCGTCGTGCCGTTCTGCGTAGTGGCCTGCTGTGCGCGATGCTGGGACGGCGGCTGGTACCTGCGGGCCGCGTGCTGCGATGACCGCGTCCAGGTCGGCCTGCATGATGCGGCCGGCCGTGCCGGTGGCGGGCACTTGCTGCAGGTCGATGCCGTGCTCCCATGCGCGCCGGCGCACGGCGGGGGAGGCGATGGGTCGCTTCGCTGCGGCCGGCGGCGATGTCTGACTTGCCCTTGTCGGCGATGGCGCAGCGGGCTGTACGCGAGCAGGTGCAGCGGTCGAGGCGGAAACCGGAGCCGGCGGGACCGACGGCGTCGCAGCCGCAGGCGCAGCTGCGACGGCCGGCGCGGCAGCGGCGAGACCGGACGGCACAGCCGCACCGCTGGCATCTTCGACCTCGATGCGGATCAACGCGCTGCCCACGGCCATCGTCTGCCCGACCTCGCCACCCAGCGCCTGCACGCGGCCGGCCACGGGGGAGGGGATCTCGACGCTGGCCTTGTCGGTCATCACGTCGGCCAGCGCCTGGTCCTCGGCCACGCGGTCACCCACCTGCACATGCCAGGCCACCAGTTCGACCTCGGCCACGCCTTCGCCGACATCGGGCACCTTGATCACGCGGATGCTGGGCATCTCAGTGGCGCCCGGCCGCCCGAAGCCACTGAGCGCCCCCTCGGGGGGCAGCGAGCGCAAGCGAGCTTGGGGGTTCCATTTCAAGCCTCCATGACGCGGCGGTAGGCCGCGGCCACCCGGGCGGGACCGGGGAAATACGCCCATTCCAGCGCATGCGGATACGGCGTGTCCCAACCGGTGACGCGCTCCACCGGTGCTTCCAGGTGGTAGAAACAATGCTCCTGCACCAGCGCCACCAGTTCGGCGCCGAAGCCGCTGGTGCGCGTAGCCTCGTGCACGACGACGCAGCGGCCGGTCTTCTTCACCGAAGCCACGATGGCGGCCAGGTCCAACGGCCACAGTGAGCGCAGGTCGACGATCTCGGCGTCGATGCCGCTCTCCGCCGCCGCGGCCTCGGCCACGAAGACCATGGTGCCGTAGGTCAGCACCGTGAGGTCACTGCCGGGGCGGAAGACGGCCGCGGTGTCCAGCGGCACCGTGTAGTGACCCTCGGGCACTTCGCCCAAGGCGTGCTGCGACCACGGCACCACCGGCCGCTCGTGGTGGCCGTCGAAGGGGCCGTTGTACAGGCGCTTGGGCTCCAGGAAGATGACGGGATCGTCGTTCTCGATCGACGCGATGAGCAGGCCCTTGGCGTCGTACGGGTTGCAGGGCATCACCGTGCGCAGCCCGCAGACATGGGTGAACAGCGCCTCCGGGCTTTGGCTGTGCGTCTGCCCGCCGTAGATGCCACCACCGCAAGGCATGCGGATCGTCAGCGGCGCCGTGAAATCGCCCGCCGAGCGATAGCGCAGCCGCGCGGCTTCGGAAACGATCTGGTCCGAGGCGGGGTAGAAATAGTCGGCGAATTGCACCTCCACCACCGGCCGCAGCCCGTAGGCCGCCATGCCGATGGCCGACCCGACGATGCCGCCTTCGGAGATGGGCGCGTCGAACACGCGCGAGCGGCCGTACTTGGCCTGCAGCCCTTCGGTGCAGCGGAAGACGCCGCCGAAATAGCCGACGTCCTGGCCGTAGACCACCACGTTGGGGTCGCGCTCCAACATCACGTCCATGGCGGAGCGCAGGGCCTGGATCATGGTCATGCGGGTCATCGCATCAGCCTTTCGCGGGCTTGGCGCAACTGCTCGTGCAGGTGCGCTGGCATGTCCTTGTAGACGCCCTCGAACATGGTTTCCAGCGGTGGCACGTGGCCGTCGATCAGCGTGCCGCCGAAGGCCTCGGCTTCCTTCATCGCGGCGGCGACCTCGGCCTCGAGTTCCAGGCGCACGCGTTCGTGTTCCTCGTCCGACCAGGCGCCCAGCGCCACCAGATGCTGCTTCAGCCGCGCGATCGGGTCGCCCAGCGGGAAACGCTGCGCCTCGTCGGCGGGGCGGTAGCGCGACGGGTCGTCGGAGGTGGAATGCGCGCCGGCGCGGTAGGTGAGCCACTCGATCAAGGTCGGCCCCAGGTTGCTGCGCGCGCGTTCGGCCGCCCAGCGCGACGCCGCCAGCACGGCCAGGAAGTCGTTGCCGTCCACGCGCAGCGATGCGATGCCGCAGCCCACGCCACGGGCCGCGAAGGTGGTGCCTTCGCCGCCGGCGATGGCCTGGAAGGTGGAGATGGCCCACTGGTTGTTGACCACGTTCAGGATCACCGGCGCGCGGTAGACATGGGCGAAGGTGAGTGCGGTATGGAAGTCGGCCTCGGCGGTGGCGCCGTCGCCGATCCAGGCCGAGGCGATCTTCGTGTCACCCTTGATCGCCGAGGCCATGCCCCAGCCCACGGCCTGGATGAATTGCGTGGCCAGGTTGCCGCTGATCGAGAAGAAGCCGGCGCGCTTGTACGAATACATCACCGGCAACTGGCGCCCCTGCAAGGGATCACGGGCGTTGCTCATCAGCTGGCAGATCATCTCGGCCATCGGGATGTCGTCGCGCGCCAGCAGCAGGCCTTGCTGCCGGTAGGTGGGAAAGCACATGTCGCCTTCGCGCAGGGCTGCCGCATGCGCGGTGGCGATGGCCTCCTCGCGCAGGCATTGCATGTAGAAGGAGATCTTCTTTTGCCGCTGGGCGATGAACATCTTGGCGTCGAAGGCACGCGTCTTCATCATCGCGCGCAGGCCGCGCTGCAGCAGCGGCACGTCGGACGGCGGCGCCCAGGGACCGACGGCACGGCCTTCGTCGTCGAGCACGCGCACCAGCGCATAGGCCAGGTCGGCGGTGTCGGTGGCGGCCACGTCGACGGCCGGCTTGCGCAACGCGCCGGCGGGCGAAAGGTGAAGATAGGAAAAGTCGGTCTCGCGCCCGGGACGCCCCGTGGGTTCAGGCACGTGCAGGCGCAGGGGCTCTGGATTCGGGTTCATGCGCGGACTCCCCGGCATGGCAGGCCGCGCCACACCGACGCTGGCAAGCCTAGCGGATTCCGCGCCGCAGCGCACCCATCGGCGTCAAGCCGGGTTCAGCCCGGCTCAGTTGGCAGATTGCCAGACGCGCACGTGCTCGATCTCCATCGTCACCGGGAAGATGCCGTCGTCCACCGCGCCGCCCAGGTTGCCGCCGATGGCGATATTCAGCAGCAGGTAGTGCGGGTCGTCGAACGGCCAGGCGGCACGACCCGTGCGTGGATTGGGGTAGCGGAAATACACCGCGCCGTCGACACCGATGGCGATCTCGTCGGCCGTCCAGTGCAGCTGGTAGTCGTGAAAGGCGTTGCAGGCGTCGCGCACCTGGGTGGCTGCACCGGTGCCGGCACCGCCGCTGCCGGCGAGCGTGTGCACGGTGCCGAAGATGCGCGTGGGGTTGCTGCCCACGTGTTCCATGATGTCGATTTCGCCGTCGTCGGGCCAGCTGCCCGCCGTGCCCAGCATCCAGATCGCCGGCCAGGTGCCACGGCCGCAGGGCAGTCGGGCGCGCACCTCGAAGAAGCCATAGGTCCACTGCGCCTTGCCGCGCGTGATGAGACGCGCCGAGGTATAGCGCTGGCCACCCCAGTCGGGCGCCACGCTCAGCGACTCCAGCCGCGCCGTGATGCGCAGCCGGCCGCCCGTGACCTGCGTATTGGCCCCTCGCGACGCCGCGTAGTACTGGCGTTCATTGTTGTACCAGCCCAGGCGGTTGCGTTCGGTGTCGTAGGTCCAGCGCGTGTTGTCGGGCAGTCCGTCGGTGTCGAATTCGTCGGCCCAGACCAGTGCGTATCCGGCCGGTGCGGGGCTGGCGGCGACGGGCGGGGTCGGTTCGACCGGAGGCTGCGGCGTCACCGGGGGTGTGGGCGTTGGTACGGCCGGCGGCGGTGTTGCCGCCGCTGGTGGCGCGGCGCCGACCGCAGGGCTGGAGCCGGCTGCACTGCCGCCACCGCCACAGGCCGCCAGCGTCAGCAGCGCCAGGGCTGCCACGGGCAGCCAGGCCCAAAGGCGCCGCTCCATGCCGCGCGTCATTCCGCGCCTCACGCCAGCGTGGCGCCGTGCGCCGACCGAACTGCCAGCTTGGGGCACCGGTCCACCGTGTAGAGGCCCCAATGCTTCTCGGGCTCAAGCGGATCGGGCGAACCCTTCCAGGGCTCGTCGAAGGCCTCGAAGACGAAGCACAGAAGGCCGGCCTCGTCGGTCCAGCGCAGCAGGTCCTGCACGTAAATGGCCTGCAGTTCCTGCGAGGTGTTGTGCGGCTCGATGCCGCGGCCGTTGGAATGGGTGGCCCAGCCGGCCTCGGTGATGATCACCGGCTTGTCGGGGTACAGC
>JAABPT010000034.1 GCA_011391855.1 Burkholderiales bacterium | reverse complement strand
CGCCAAGCGCTGCATCTCGTCCAGCGCGTCGCCCCAGAGGTCCTCGCAGGCCAGCGCGTGCTCGATCGGCCCGCATTTCTGCTCCGCCAGCCGCACGTAGTCGCGTGCGTCGCGGATGTGCGGCTCGAACAGCATCGGCGAACTGGGGTGCGGCAGCACCTGGTCGATGCCGCGGCCGGTCATGACGTCGCCGGTGAGCAGGATCGTGATGGTGTCCATGGTGCAGCCTCCTGGCGAAGCGGTGCAGCCGCTTGCCATGCAGGCAAGCCTGCCAGCACGGGCATGAACGGCCGTTGAGTGCTCTCAACCCCAGGTCGGGTCCGGCCCGGGAATTTTCGCGTGCGTCGGCCCTCTTTCGGCTGTATCCGACGGGGTGGCTTGCGCTTGCTCAAAGTCGTCTTGCGCTCTGCCGTTTAAGGTACGCATGAAGCTGCTCGATGGCCGGCCATGACGACATCCAACGAAGCCCATGCGCGCCGGAGACGCGGGCGGCGCGCTGCAGCAGCGCCTGAGATTCGAATCGATGTAACGGCCCATGGGCCAAGGAAGGAGACGCCATGATGTTGATCAAACCCATACGGCCCGTGCAGCCGTTCGAGGCCGTGCTGGTGGCCAACGCCTCGCGCGCGCGCCTGTTCGAGCGCGACGCCGAGAACGGCGCCATGCGCGAGACCGCCAGCTTCGTGCACCCGCAGGCGCGGCTGAAAGGTCAGGCCCTGGGCCACGACCGGCCCGGGCACGCCCACAAGGGTGTCGCGAGCACCGCCTTCCCGCCGCACACCGACCCGCACCAGAAGGAACACGCTGTCTTTGCGCGCGAACTGGCGCAGCGCATGGAGGTGCTGGCGCTGACGCGGCGTTATCCGCGCCTGGCGGTGATGGCTTCCAACCCCTTCCTGGGTGAGTTGAACAAGGAACTGAGCGGCGCCACCCGCAAGATCTTGCAGGTGGCCGTGGCGCTGGACCTCACGGCGTACGACGGCGCCGAGCTCGAGCACCGGGTGGCCGAGGCGCTGCAGGAAGCCGGCGTGTCCATGTCGATGGCTGTCGACTGAACGGCTGCCCGCCGTCTGGCGTCTGCCGGCGGCGGGCACGAGCCCGCCGCGCCGCCCGCAATCTCAGGCGGGATGGGCGTGGTGCGCGTCGGGGTGCCGAACCAGCAGCACCGGCAGCGGGCAGTGGCGCACCACGATTTCGGCGTCGCTGCCCATCAGCACGCGGTTGAAGCCGCGCCGGCCGTGTGTGCCCATCACCACCAAGTCGCAGTCGGCGTCGCGCGCTTCCTGCACGATGGTGTCGGCCACGCGTTCGGTGTGGGCCTCGACGAGCCGCGTCTCGGCGGCCACGCCATGGTTGGCGGCCGTCTCGCTGGCCTTGGCGAGCAGGGCTTCGCCCTGCTTGCGCAGGCCGTCGCTGACTTCCTGCCAGGTGGTGGTGGGCACCATCTCCACCGCCATCGGGAAGGTGTCGATAACGTGCAGCAGCACCAGCCTGGAGCCCAGGGCGCGTGCCAGCGCGACGGCCTCCTCGAAACCGCGCAGGGCGGTCGGGCTGCCGTCGATCGGAACGAGGATCTTGTGGTACATGGCTGCACTCGCAGGTGGCATCAATGTCTGTATTCTGGTGCCAGATCCGCCGTCCCGGATTGAGCCAGCGCAGCGCCGGTGCAGATGGCGGAATGGAACGGACTGCGGGCACACTCACCCCTTCAGGAATTTCGTGGACCGCGTCATGACCTCCAGCTTCGTCGCTCCCCAGCTCGGTACCGAAGTCGCCAGCCTGCTCGGCCAACTCGGCGTGCCCGCGGCCGCATGGCAAGGCGGCACGCTGACCGTGCGCTCGCCCGTCAACGGCGAAGCCATCGGCCAGGTGCCCGAAACGCCGCCGGCCGGGGTGGCCCAGGCCGTGGCCGGGGCCCACCATGCCTGGCTGGCCTGGCGCACCGTGCCGGCGCCGCGCCGCGGCGAACTGGTGCGGCTGCTGGGCGAGGAGTTGCGCACGCACAAGGCGGCGCTGGGCCGGCTGGTGTCCATCGAAGTGGGCAAGATCGGCAGCGAAGGCCTGGGCGAGGTGCAGGAGATGATCGACATCTGCGACTTCGCGGTCGGCCTGTCGCGCCAGCTCCATGGCCTGACCATCGCCACCGAGCGTGCCGACCACCGCATGATGGAGACCTGGCATCCGCTGGGCGTGGTGGGCATCGTCTCGGCCTTCAACTTTCCGGTGGCGGTGTGGTCGTGGAATGCAGCGCTGGCGCTGGTGTGCGGCAACGCCTGCGTGTGGAAACCCTCGGAGAAGACGCCGCTCACCGCGCTGGCGGTGCAGGCCTTGTTCGAGCTTGCGCGGGCGCGTTTCGGGGTCGAGGCGCCGGCTGGCCTGTCGGTGGTGGTGCAGGGCGCGCGCGCGGTGGGCGAAGCGCTGGTGGACGACCCGCGCGTGGCGCTGGTTTCGGCCACCGGCTCCACCGCCATGGGCCGCGCCGTGGGCCCACGGCTGGCAGCGCGGTTTGCGCGCGCCATCCTGGAACTGGGTGGCAACAACGCCGCCATCGTGGCGCCCTCGGCCGACCTGGACCTGGCGCTGCGCGGCATCGCCTTCGCCGCCATGGGCACGGCCGGCCAGCGCTGCACCACGCTGCGGCGGCTGATCGTGCACGAAACCGTCTACGAAGCGCTGCTGCCGCGGCTGAAGCGCGCCTATGGCCAGGTGGTCATCGGCAATCCGCTGCAGGAAGGTACGCTGGTCGGCCCGCTCATCGACGCAGCCGCGTACCGCGGCATGCAGCGCGCACTGGACGAGGCGCGCGCGCTGGGCGCCACCGTCACCGGCGGCGAACGCCAGCACGGGGCCGCCTGCCCCGACGCGCACTACGTGGCGCCGGCACTGGTGGAGATGCCGGCGCAGGCCGGGCCGATGCTGCACGAGACCTTTGCGCCCATCCTCTACGTGGTGAGATACCGCGACTTCGACGAGGCCGTGGCGCTGCACAACGCGGTGGGCGCGGGCCTGTCGTCTTCCATCTTCACGCTGGACCTGCGCGAGGCGGAGCGTTTCCTGTCGGTGCAAGGCTCCGACTGCGGCATCGCCAATGTCAATATCGGTCCGTCGGGCGCCGAGATCGGCGGCGCCTTCGGCGGCGAAAAGGAAACCGGCGGCGGCCGCGAAGCCGGCTCCGACTGCTGGAAGGCCTATATGCGCCGCGCCACCAACACCATCAACTACGGCACCACGCTGCCGCTGGCGCAGGGCGTGAAGTTCGACCTGGGCGACTGAACGGGCGGCGCGAAGGCCGCTCGAAGCGGGATTCTTGGCTGGAGGCTGGGACGTGAAAGTTTTGCATCGGGTTTCAGCGCAGGTGCGGGTGGTGGCGATGTTCTTGGCGTCCGTGCTCACGGTCTTGCTGGCGGCCTGCGCCACGCCACCGCCCGCGCCGGGCACGGCGCGCGATGCCGTGTTGCAGGCGTGGGGTCAGCCGACGGGCCGTTATGCACTGCCCGCTGGCGCCGAGCGCCTGGAATACGCCACCGGCCCGTTCGGGCGCACCACCTGGATGATCGACCTCGACGCCACCGGCCGCGTGCAGCAGGCGCGCCAGGTGCTCAACGAGGCCGAGTTCCTGCAAGTGCAAATCCGCGCCGGCAGCGTCGGACTCTCGCGCGAGGAACTGCTGCGCTGGATCGGCAGGCCGGGCGAACGGCGCGGCGGCGGCTGGGCTGGTGGCGAGGTCTGGTCGTGGCGCTACCCCACCAACGACTGCCTGTGGTTCCAGGCCTCGGTGGACGTCAACGGCCGCGTCACCAGCGCAGCTTTCGGCACCGACCCGACGTGCGACGCGCCGAGCGACCGGAATTGAGCGTCCTGGGGGCGCTCAAAGAAAGCCGGCGATCTGCTCCACGTCTTCGGGGAAGAGCTGGCCGGCTTCGCCCATCAGCACGCGCCCGTCACGGCCGCGAACCACGGTGATGGGCAAGCCCTTGGGCTTGGGCAGCGCGCGGGCAAAGTCCGGCGTCACCAGGCCGGCGGGGAAGGTGTAGCCGCGCTTGGCCAGGTAGCCGGTGGCGTCCTCGGCCTTGCGGTCGATCGAAATGCCCACGAAGCGCAGCCCGCGGCCGCGCTGGGCCAGCCAGAGCTTTTCCATCTGCGGGGTCTGCACGGCGCAGAACGGACACCAGCTGGCCCACCAGTACAGCACCAGCACGTGGCCGTCGGCTTCGGCCTGCGTGAACTTGCGGCCGTCGAAGAGGGTGATGTCGGGCACCGCCAGCGGCGTGCCGGGTGCGGGCGGCGGGCTGCCCCTGTCGGTGCCCGGCGCTGCCGACTGGGCGCGCGCCGGCAGGCGGGAGCAGGCGGCCAGCAGGCCGGCGCCCACGATGCGCCTGCGCCGCAGGCACGCCGCCGTCATGCCGGTGCGCGGCCGATGGGGCCGCAGACGCTGTGCTGGGCCCGTCGTTGGCGGCGCGCGCCGCGCAGCGCGGCGGCTTGGGCCTGCCCCGTGGCGCACCTGCAGGCAAGACCCCGCCAATGGGGCGCTGGAGCCTCTATCGTCGCCTTGCAGTCCATGGTCTTCATCCCTGTGGCTCGGAACGGTCCGATGCTAGGCGCTCGCAGGCGCCCTGCGCAACCTGCCGTGGGGCGGGCGCCTGCGGGGGGCGCTTCGCGCCGGCGCCCGGCGATAATCGGGCTTCGCGGCGCTGGGGCAGCGTGGGCACGGGCCCGATGTCCGGCGCACACCCGTCGCCCACTCACGATGGAGTTGCCGATGAAGCCTGCTTGCACCTTTCTTGCCGCCCTCTCGCTTGCCGCGCACGGCCTTGCAGTGGCCGATTCCGGCAAGTCGCTGAACCAGGTCCGATCGGAAATCAACTCAGGCACCTGGACCGGCGTCACCCTCATTGATGCCAAGCCGAAGGCGCCGGCTGCGGCCGCATCGGCGCCAGTGGAGCCTGCAGCAGCGGCGCTCGGCAAGCCCGCCACTGCGGCGCCCAGCGCGCCCGCGGCCGCAGCAGCGCCCGCGGCCACAGCAGCACCAGCGGCGACAGCGGCGACAGCAGCGCCCGCGGCCACAGCGGTGGCGCCACCAGCGGCTGCCACGGTGCCGCTCAGCCAGCGCCTGGAAGCGCTGTTCGGCCCGCCCAGCGGCTTGCCCATGAGCGAGGCGACGCGGCTGGACTCGCCGTCGGTCGGCATCGTCCTGCCCACGTCGTCAGCGGCGGCGGCCAGCGCCGCGACCGCCACGCCGCCTACGCCGCCCAAGGCGCCATGACGGCGTCAAGTGAAGACGCGGCGGCGTGTCGAGCCGCATCCGCCGTGCAGCGGCGTCAGAAGCGTCAGCGGGCGCCGGCGGTGACAGCGGTCGCCGAGTTCAGCGCTGGCCCAGGCCGTGTCGCACGGCGCACCACGGCCACGAGCACGCTGAACAGGCCGGCCGCGACCACGATGCAGGCCGCCCCGGCGGCCCAGATCGCCAGCGTCAGCCAAGGCCCCACGCTGCCCAGCCACGACAGCAGGGTCTGCGTGACGTCCAGCAGCGCGCTCACCCCGGCCTGCCAGCCGGGCAGCCATTGGTCGAACCAGTCGCCGAAGGGCCACTTCAGCAACAACAGGTTGACTTCGCCCACCCAGGACGGGTCCATCGCCATCAGCGTGGCCAGGCCCCAGGCGACCAGCGACCAGAGTCCGAGCAGAACTGCGGCCGTCAACCAGATCGCGATGTGCATCACTGCGCTCCTTCATCGAATGCCGAAAGCGTACCAAACACCGGCCCGGCCTGCCGCGGCGGGCCCATCGGTCTGGTTCCGGCGCTCTGCCACGGCACGGGCGAGCGCAGGGCAGGCGCCGTTTCAGCGTCCCTCGCCATCTGCGGCGCGCGGCAGCACCAGCGTGAAACTGGCCTCGGCGACCGGACGGCCGTTGACCTGCACCACCAGTGCGTGCTCGCCGCCGTGGTAGCGCCGCGTCGTTACCGGGCGCAGCGAATGACCCTTGGCGAGCGTGGTCTCGGCATGGGCCGGCAGTTCGATCAGCCAGCCCTTGAAGACCTTGGGCGTGCGCGAGCCGTCGGCCTTGACGTGGTGCACGGCGTAGTCGATGGCCAGCTTCTGCGCGCGCGCGCTGGTGGAACGCAGCCGCAGCGTGAAGCGGACTTCACCGCCGAGCATGACGCGCCGCGGGTCCAGCGTCAGCTCTGCATCACCGCGCAGTGCCGCGCCCAGGCCCCAGGCCTGCAGTGCGCCGGGGTGGCCCTGCTTGACGAGCGTGCGGCTGGCATGGCGCAGCAGCGCTCGGCGCGTTGCTGGCGCGCCGGGAAGGTGGGTCTGCAGCCAAGCGACGACGACCTGCGGATGGTCCTTGGCGATGTCGTTCAGGTGGTTGGCGACGCTGCGCCGCACATCTTCATTCGGGTCGTCCTGCAGCGCGGCCAGCAGCGGCAGCGTCGGTGACGGATCCCGTACCAGCGCCTGCAGCCGCAGCCCCCAGGGCAGACGCGGCCGACTGCCTTCGCTGACCAGACGGCGCACTTGCGGGCTGGGGTCGGTGGCCCAGCGCTGCAGCGTCGCGAATGCCAGCGCCGGGTGGCGCACGATGAAGGGCCGGATGGCGAATTCGGCCGTGAAGCGCTGCGTCAGCGCATGCAGTGCGGCCAGCGCACGCTGCGGGCGGTCTTGACCGTGGCGCGCGATGTATTCGCCGGCCGGCCACAGGATCCAGCCGCGCAGGCCGTCGCGCAGGTTGCCGCCCAGGTCGCCCGGCGAAGGCAGCGAGCCCTTGCCTTCGGCTGGCGCCAGCGCGGCCTCGATGACATCGGCCGCGGTCTCGAAGTCCGGCGGCAGCGTGGCCTCCAGCGCGGCACAGACCTGCATCGCGCGCGCCTTCAGCTCCAGCGACTCGAGCCCGTCGCAGGCCAGCGCCACGAAGCGCTCGACGTCGAAAGCCGGGCAGGCGCGCTGCAAAGGGCCGACGGCGGCCTGAACCAGCGCCGGGTCGATGAGGTTCTTGAACGGCTCGGCCAACGCCGGTGTCCGCCGATGGTCAGCCCAGGTCCGCCGGCAGGTGCCGCAGGCCGCGGAAACGCACCCGGCGGTCGCGCTCGGGGTCACCTGCGGCGGCCAGGCGCGGGTAGCGCGCGAGCAGCCGGCCGATGGCGATGCGCGCCTCCAGCCGCGCCACGTTCATTCCCGAGCAGGCGTGCGCGCCCTGGCCGAAGGCGAGGTGGTTGTTGGGCTTGCGCGCCAGGTCCAGCCGGTCGGGGTCGGCGAAGACCGCCGGGTCGCGATTGGCTGCGCCGATGCACAAGGTGACGAAGGTGCCGGCGGGGATCGTCTGGCCGCCGATCGCCATGTCGGCGGTGACGCGGCGGTTGTTCAGCTGCAGCGGGCTTTCGTAGCGCAGCAGTTCCTCCACCGCGGTGGTGATGAGCGCCGGCTCGGCCACCAGGCGCTGCAATTCGCCGCGGTGGCGCAGCAATGCGTGCAGTCCGTTGCCGATGAGGTTGGTGGTGGTCTCGTGCCCGGCATTGAGCAGGAAGATGCAGTTGTGCAGCAACTCAGTCTCGCTGAGCACGCCTTCGGCGTCGCCCTGCAGCAGGCGTGTCAGCACGTCGGCCTCGGGGTCGCCGGGGTGGCGGCGGCGTTCGTCCACCAACTTCTTCAGGTAGACGAGAAATTCGCTTACCGCGGCATTGGCGCGCGCCAGCAACTCGGGCCCGGGCGCGGGCTCCAGCGCCGACAGGATGGCCAGCGACCAGTCGCGCAGCGGCCCGCGCTGGTCGTGCGGCACGGCCAGCAGGTTGCCGATCACCTCCACCGGGATGTGCGCCGCGAAGTCCTCGATCAGGTCGGGCGCCGGTCGGTCCGCCAGGTGGTCCAGCAAGCCGTCGACCAAGGTCACCAGGCCAATCTCCATGCGCGCGATGGCGCGCTGGTTGAGCGCGCCCATGAGCAGCCGGCGCACGCGGGTGTGCAGCGGCGGGTCGCTGAACACCAGGCTGCTGGTGTGGTGTTCGTAGATGGGGGTGCCCACACCCAGGCGCGGTCCGAATTCCGCCTGCTTGTCGGAACTGGCCTGTGGGCTGCGGTAGACCGCCAGCACGTCCGCGTGGCGCGTCAGCAGCAGCGAGCCGGAGGCCAGTTCGTGCAGCGGGTCGTGCTCGCGCAGCAGCGCGTAGACGGGGTAGGGGTCGTCGACGAAGCCAGGCGGCGGCTGCGTCAGCGAAAAGGCGCGGGCAGCGTCGCGGGGGTCGATGTCGAGCATGACGGCCAGTCTAGCGGGCTGCGCCACAAGACAGCGTGGCCGGCCGACCGCGCCACATCCTTCCTCGGCCGGCGCAGAGTGGCCGGTGGGCCGACGTTCGCCAAGTCATCGGCGACGACTGGCAGCATCGGGTGTGCGCCGTGAAAAGGCGGC
>JAABPT010000033.1 GCA_011391855.1 Burkholderiales bacterium | reverse complement strand
ACTCGATATGCCAGCCGGGGCGCCCGGGGCCATAGGCGCTGGGCCATGACGCGTCGGCGGGTTCGTCGGGCTTGGCCGCCTTCCACAGCACGAAGTCCAGCGGGTCTTCCTTGTCGCCGAGCACGGCCACGCGTTCGCCGGCACGCAGCTCGTCCAGGCTCTTGCCCGAGAGCTTGCCGTAGCCCGGAAAGCGCCGTACCGCGTAGTTCACGTCGCCGCCACCGGCGCGGTAGGCCAGGCCTTTGGCTTCGAGCTTGTCGATGAGCCCGAGCATCTGCGGCACGTAGTCGGTGGCGCGGGGCTCGTGCGTGGGCGGCAGCGTGCCCAGGGTGGCGAAATCGCGGTGCATGGCGGCGATCATCTCGTCGGTGAGCGCGCGGATGGTCACGCCGCGTTCCAGCGCGCGCTTGATGATCTTGTCCTCGATATCGGTGATGTTGCGCACGTAGGTGGTCTTGTAGCCGCTGGCCAGCAACCAGCGGTAGACCACGTCGAAGGCCAGCACCATGCGGGCGTGGCCCAGGTGGCACAGGTCGTACACCGTGATGCCACACACGTACATGCGCACGCGACCCGGGTCGATGGGCGTGAACGGTTCCAGGCGGCGCGTCAGGGTGTTGTGGATGTGCAGGGTCATGGCTGAACGGGCCGCGGTGACGATGCCGGCCCTGCAGGCGGGGCCACGGGCCAGGGCATCGATAGAATCGAAATCCAGTATAGCGGTGGGCCTCGGGTCGGCCGCTCTGCTGCACCCCCTCCATGCTCTTCCGTCACCGTCTCATCCGCTGCGCGCTGGCGCTGGTGTTCGCCTGCGCTGCGCCGGCGATGGCCAGCGACGTGACCGACGTGCAGGCCCTGTTGGCGCGCGGCGATTTGACCGGCGCGCTGGAGCGCGTCGAACGCGCCCTGGGCGCCGTGCCGCGCGACCCGCCCTTGCGCTTTCTGCGCGGCGTGGTGCTGATGGACCTGCGGCGCGACGACCCCGCGCTGGCCGCCTTCACCGAGCTGGCGCAAGAGTATCCGGACTTGCCCGATCCGCTCAACAACATCGCCCTGCTGCAGGCCCGCGCCGGCCGGCCCGAACTGGCGCTGCAGGCGCTGCAGTCCGCATTGCGCAACGACCCCGGGCACCGCATGGCACGCGCCAACCTGGGCCAGGTGCATCTGATGCTGGCCGTGCAGGCCTGGGAACAGGCCGCCACCGCCGGCCCGCTGGAAGCGCCCACGCAGCGCCTGCTGGAAGGGGCACGGGCGCTGCTGCAGGCGGGCGCAACGGCAGCGCCGTCCCGCTAGACTCGCGCCCTCACCTTCGCCCTCGCCCTCATCCTCCCCCCCGTTTCCACCCCGAGACTCTCGCAAACTGGAGATCCACGCCTTGAAGAAATTCGTTCCCCTGCTGGCCGCTGCCGCGCTGCTGGCCACCACCCTGCCCGCACTGGCGCAGAAGGTGCGCCTGGCCACCAGCGCCGGCGACATCGTGCTGCAGCTCGAAGCCGAGAAGACCCCCAAGACCGCCGCCAACTTCCTGCAGTACGTGCGCGACGGCCATTACGACGGCACCATCTTCCATCGCGTGATCGAGAACTTCATGATCCAGGGCGGCGGCTACAAGCCCGACCTGAGCCAGAAGCCCACGCGCGCGCCGATCCCGCTGGAAGCCCGCACCGGCCTGAGCAACCAGCGGGGCACCGTGGCCATGGCGCGCACGGCCGATCCCAATTCGGCCAGTGCACAGTTCTTCATCAACGTGGCCGACAACGCCTTTCTCGACCAGCCCAATGCGCGCGACGGCAACGGCTACGCCGTGTTTGGCCGCGTCGTCGAGGGCATTGACGTGGTGGAGAAGATCCGCACCGTGCCCACGCAGGCCCAGGGCATGCAACAGAACCTGCCGGTGACGCCGGTGATCATCCAGAAAGCCACCGTGGAGAAATGACATGAGCAAGTTCGTACAGATGGACACCAGCGCGGGCACCTTTCGCATCGAACTCGACGAAGAGAAGGCGCCGCTGAGCACGGCCAATTTCCTGTCCTACGTGAACAAGGGCCACTACGACGGCACCGTGTTCCACCGTGTCATCAAGGGCTTCATGGTCCAGGGCGGTGGCTTCGAGCCGGGCATGAAGCAAAAGCCCACCGATGCGCCGATCAAGAACGAGGCCAACAACGGCCTGAAGAACAAGCACTACACGCTGGCCATGGCGCGCACCAGCGACCCGCATTCGGCGTCGGCGCAGTTCTTCGTCAACACCACCGACAACAGCTTCCTCGACTTCCGCGCCGAGAACGCGCAAGGCTGGGGCTACGCAGTGTTCGGCCGCGTCGTGGAAGGCATGGACGTGGTCGACAGGATCGAGAGCGTGCGCACCGGCCGCAAGGGCATGCACGACGACGTGCCGATGGAAGACGTGCGCATCGAGCGCGCCATCGAGGTGAGCTGATGATCCCGGGCGGCGCACCGTCGGCCGCCCCGGCATCCGATGGCGCGTTCCGGGCGCTGCCGGCCTTCTTCGAGTTCGCGGCGCCGCGCGAGTGGAAAGCCATCGACTTCATCTCCGACCTGCACCTGTGCGAGGCCTTGCCGCGCACCTTCGACGCCTGGGCTGCGCACCTGCGCCGCACGCCCGCCGACGCGGTGTTCATTCTGGGTGACCTGTTCGAGGTCTGGGTCGGTGACGATGCGCGCACCCTGCCCTTCGAGCGACAGTGCATGGACGTGCTGGCCGAAGCCGCCAGTCACCGCAGCCTGGCCTTCATGGTGGGCAACCGCGACTTCCTGCTCGGCGCGGCCATGCTTCGCGATACCGGCATGATGGGCCTGCCCGACCCCACCATGCTGGGCGCCTGGGGCCAGCACGTGCTGCTCAGCCATGGCGACGAGCTGTGCCTGGACGACCGGCCCTACCAGGCCTTTCGCGCCGAGGTGCGGTCGGCCGCGTGGCAACGGCAGTTCCTGGCCAGGCCGCTTTCGGAGCGCCTGGCCGTGGCGGCCGAGATCCGCCGCGAAAGCACCGCCCGGCGCCGCTTCGACGGCGACAGCTCGGCCGATGTCGACGCCGCCGAAGCCGTGCGCTGGATGCACGCCATGGGTGCAGCCGAACTGGTACACGGCCACACGCACCGGCCCGGCAGCAACGCCCTGGCGCCCGGCTTCAAACGCCACGTGCTCAGCGACTGGGACCTGGACCAGGGCCAGCGCGCCGAGGTGCTGCGCCTCACGCGCGACGGCTTCCAGCGCGTGGCGCCAGCCGCCCCTTGAACCCGGGCTGAAGGCATGGTCCTCCATCGCTGGTGGCAGGGGCTGCGCGCGCGACGCGAGCAGGCCGCCGTGGCGCGCCGCGCCATCCCCGACGACCTGTGGAAGCGCACCCTCGTGCGCTACCCCTTCCTGCGCCGCCGCGACGAAGCCGACACGGCCGAACTGCGGCGGCTGACCAGCCTGTTCCTGGACCGCAAGGAATTCAGCGCCGCGGGTGGCCTCAAGCTGACCGATGCCATGGTGGTGGCCGTCGCCGCGCAGGCCGTGTTGCCGGTGTTGCGGCTGGGTCTGTCACGCTACGACGGTTTCGTGGGCATCGTCGTGCACGCCGGCCAGGTGGTGGCGAGGCGCGAGGTGGCCGACGACGACGGCATCGTGCACGCCTACGACGAGGTGCTGTCGGGCGAGGCCATGGAAGGCGGCCCGGTGATGCTGTCGTGGCAGGACGTGCGTGGTGCCGGGCGCAGTGCCGGCATCGGCTACAACGTCGTCATCCACGAATTTGCGCATGTGCTGGACATGGCCGACGGCCTGCCCGACGGCATGCCGTTGCTGCCGGCAGACATGGCGGTCGCCGATTGGCGGGGCCTGCTGCAGCGGGAATACGAGACCTTCGTGCAGCGCGTGGAGCGCGAGGAAGTGACCGTGCTCGACCCCTACGGCGCGCAGGCCGAGGAGGAGTTCTTTGCCGTCGCCAGCGAGGCCTTCTTCGTGCACCCGCAGGCCATGAAGGGTGAACACCCCGACCTGTACGGGATGTTCGTTCGCTTCTACCGGCAGGACCCGGCGGCCGAGACCGCCCCGCCCCGCCTCCGGCCTTAAGCCGCCGCCGCCTCGGCGCGCGGCTTGTCGCTCTTCTTCGGCGGCTGGATGTCCAGCAGCACCTCGCCCTTGTCGTCGACGTCCACCGTGAGGCGGCCACCGTCGACCAGGCGGCCGAACAGCAGTTCGTCGGCCAGCGCACGGCGGATGGTGTCCTGGATCAGGCGCTGCATCGGCCGCGCGCCCATCAGCGGGTCGAAGCCCTTCACCGCCAGGTGCTTGCGCAGGCCGTCGGTGAAGGTGACCTCCACCTTCTTCTCGGCCAGCTGGCCTTCGAGCTGGAGCAGGAACTTGTCGACCACGCGCAAGATGATGTCCTGGTCGAGCGCGCGGAAATTGACGATGGCGTCGAGCCGGTTGCGGAACTCGGGAGTGAACAGGCGCTTGATGTCGGCCATCTCGTCACCCTGCTCGCGCTTGTTGGTGAAGCCGATGGTGGCCTTGTTCATCGTCTCGGCACCGGCGTTGGTGGTCATGACGATGATGACGCTGCGGAAGTCGGCCTTGCGCCCGTTGTTGTCGGTCAGCGTGCCGTGGTCCATGACCTGCAGCAGCACGTTGAAGACGTCGGGGTGCGCCTTCTCGATCTCGTCCATCAGCAGCACCGCGTGCGGCTTCTTGCTGATGGCCTCGGTGAGCAGGCCGCCCTGGTCGAAGCCCACGTAGCCCGGCGGCGCACCAATCAGGCGGCTGACCGCATGGCGCTCCATGTACTCGCTCATGTCGAAGCGGATGAGCTCGATGCCCAGCACGTAGGCCAGCTGCTTGGCCACTTCGGTCTTGCCCACGCCGGTGGGGCCGCTGAACAGGAAGGCACCGATCGGCTTGTCGGGCTTGCCCAGGCCGGAGCGGGCCATCTTGATGGCCGCGGCCAGCGCGTCGATGGCCGGGTCCTGACCGAAGACCACGCTCTTCAGGTCGCGGTCCAGCGTGCGCAGCTTGCCGCGGTCGTCGCTGGACACACTGGCCGGCGGGATGCGGGCGATCTTGGCGACGATCTCCTCGACCTCGGCGCGGTTGATCGTCTTCTTGCGCTTGCCCACGGGCAGGATGCGCTGCGCCGCACCGGCTTCGTCGATAACGTCGATGGCCTTGTCCGGCAGGTGGCGGTCGTTGATGTACTTGGCCGAGAGTTCCGCCGCGGCCTGCAGCGCCGTCAGGGCGTACTTGACGCTGTGGTGCTCCTCGAAGCGCGACTTCAGGCCCTTCAGGATCTCGATCGTCTGCTCGACGGACGGCTCCACCACGTCGACCTTCTGGAAGCGCCTGGAGAGCGCCGCGTCCTTCTCGAAGATGCCGCGGTATTCGGTGAAGGTGGTGGCGCCGATGCACTTCATGGCGCCGCTGCTCAGCGCGGGCTTGAGCAGGTTGGAAGCGTCCAGCGTGCCGCCGCTGGCCGCACCGGCGCCGATGAGGGTGTGGATCTCGTCGATGAAGAGAATGGCGCCAGGCTGGTCCTTCAACTGCTTGAGCACGCCCTTCAGGCGCTGCTCGAAGTCGCCGCGGTATTTGGTGCCGGCCAGCAGCGCGCCCATGTCCAGCGCATACACGGTGGCGTCGGCCAGAACCTCGGGCACGTCCTTCTCTGTGATGCGCCAGGCCAGGCCCTCGGCGATGGCCGTCTTGCCGACACCGGCCTCGCCGACCAGCAGCGGATTGTTCTTGCGCCGGCGGCACAACACCTGGATCACGCGCTCGACCTCGTGCTCGCGGCCGATCAGCGGGTCGATCTTGCCGTCGCGCGCCAGGGCGTTGAGGTTCTGCGTGAACTGCTCCAGTGGCGAGCCCTTGGCGTCGCCGGGTTCTTCCTTCTCGCTCTCGCCGCTGCCGCTGCTGCCCTCGCTGCCCTTGGCGGGCTCGGGCGGATCGTTTTTCTTGATGCCGTGGGCGATGAAATTGACCACGTCCAGCCGCGTGACGCCCTGCTGGTGCAGGTAGTAGACGGCGTGCGAATCCTTCTCGCCGAAGATCGCCACCAGCACGTTGGCTCCGGTGACTTCCTTCTTGCCGCTGCCGGTGCTCTGCACATGCATGATGGCGCGCTGGATGACACGCTGGAAACCCAGCGTCGGCTGGGTATCGACCTCGTCGGAGCCGCCCACCGTGGGCGTGTTTTCCTTGATGAAGGTGGCCAGGCTCTTGCGCAGGTCCTCGATATTGGCCGCGCAGGCGCGCAGCACTTCGGCGGCCGAGGGGTTGTCGAGCAGCGCCATCAACAGGTGTTCGACGGTGATGAATTCGTGTCGCTGCTGGCGCGCTTCGACAAACGCCATGTGCAGGCTGACTTCAAGCTCTTGCGCGATCATGCGGCCTCCATAATGCATTGCAGCGGGTGCCCTTCGCGGCGCGAAGCAGTCAGCACCAGTTCGACTTTCGTCGCGGCGACATCTTTCGGGTAGACGCCGCACACGGCGCGCCCTTCGTGGTGGATTTTCAGCATGATGTGGGTGGCTGTGTCCAGATCACGCTGGAAATACTGCTGCAAGACCATGACGACGAATTCCATGGGCGTGTAGTCGTCATTGAGCATGACCACTTGATACAGCGAAGGTGGCTTGGTTTTGGCAGCCCTGCGTTCGGCGACGACCGCACCTTGCCCGCCCTCGCGGCGCGGTACGCGCGGCTTCGGCGGCGGGGGTGGTGGGGGCGTTTCGTCGGGCATGGGTCATTCTATCGAGTTGCTTCTTTGGCGCGTGCGAGCACTGCTTTGCCCATATCCGGGTGTGATGTTGCCCCAGGGCCGCCCTGGTCAAAGGCGGAGCAGCGGCGAATTTTCGGCTCAACCGCATCGACGGGCACCGGCCGGACTTGCCGAACTTGCCGAACTTGCCCAAAGACTGTCCAGGGTAGGGGTCGGCCGTGCCGGGTCGAAACCTTGACAGTCCAGGCTGCGCGGCGGGAAAATTTACCTTTCGGTTGTAACGCGCGAGGTTTGCCATGGCGCAAGGTACGGTCAAGTGGTTCAACGACGCCAAGGGTTTCGGATTCATCGAACCCGAGGGTGGTGGTGACGACGTCTTCGCCCATTTCTCGGCCGTGCAGATGGAAGGCTTCCGCACGCTGAAGCAAGGCGGCCGGGTGAGTTATGAGTTGGTGCAGGGCCCCAAGGGCAGCCTGGCACAGAATATCTGCCCCGTGGTCGATGGTTCGGGCGCCGACGTGCCAGCGGCCGAGCCGACCACGGCCACGGCCACGGCCACGGGTTGATCGCCCCTCATCGGAAGTGCCCCCTGCCCCTGCGGCGGGGGTGAACTGGCTCTCAGCGCCTGCTTACAGGCCCTCGCGCATCATCTTGCGCCGCAGGTAGGCAATCTGCGTGGCCAGCGGCAATTCCTTCGGGCACACGTCGTGGCAGGCCAGCAGCGACATGCAGCCGAAGACGCCGTCGTCGTCGCCGATGACCTCGTAGTAATCGGCGTCGGTGCGGGTATCGCGCGGGTCCAGTCGGAAGCGGGCCACGCGGTTCAGGCCCACGGCGCCCACGAAGTCCTCGCGCATGCGCGCGGTGCCGCAGGCAGCCACGCAGCAGCCGCACTCGATGCAACGGTCCAGTTCGTAAATCTTGTCGGCCAGCTCCGGCTCCATGCGCTCTTCGATGCGCGTGAGATCGGGCCGCGGGTCGACCATGTGCAGCCAGCCCTCGAGCCGTTCGCTCATGCCGCGCATCCACTTGCCGGTGTTGACCGACAGGTCGCCGATGAGCTCGAAAAACGGCAGCGGCGCCAGCGTGGCCTCGGTGCCCAGGTTCTTGGTCAACGTGCGGCAGGCCAGCGCCGGCTTGCCGTCGATGACCATGGCGCAGCTGCCGCAGATGCCGGCGCGGCAGACGAAGTCGAACTGCAGCGAGGGGTCGAGCTTCTCGCGGATCTCCGACAGCGCGATGAACAGCGTCATGCCGTCGGCTTCCTCGATCTCGTAGGTCTGCCAGTGCGGCACGCTGCCGGGCTGGTGCGGGTTGTGGCGCAGCACGTTCAGCTTGAGGCGACGGGCGGGGCCCTGGCCAACGCCATTGCCGGTGGCTGTGGCGGTTCGGGGCACGACGCGGATGGGGGCTTCGTTCATTTCGCAAACCTCTCGTCCAGGCGCTCGTTGCGGCCGCGCAGTGCGGCAGGCAGCAGGTGTTCGTAGGGCATCAGGGCCTGCTGCATTGCAAAGCGATCGGCGCCGGTCATGCGCTCGCGCAGCGCCGCCACCTCGGCCGCGCGTACGGGGGTGTCGGGGTGGTCGATGTAGTCCTTGGCGCCGTAGCCGCGCCAGCCCGGCGGCAGTTCCATGGTGCCGATCTTCAGCGCCTCGTAGTTCAAGGTCGGCAGCGTGTCGCCTGCGCCCGGCCAGGTGGCCAGCGTGCGCTTGAGCCACTGCGCGTCGTCGCGGCGGGGGTAGTCCTCGCGGTAGTGGGCA
>JAABPT010000032.1 GCA_011391855.1 Burkholderiales bacterium | reverse complement strand
CGCGACTTCGGCCTGTGGCTGCACGCCGTGCTGCGCCACTTTCACGAGGCGCTGCTGGCCACGCCCACCGTGGACCCCGCCACCCGCCAGGCGCTGATCGACCAGGCCGCCTTGGACATCACCCGCGAGCATGGCCTGGACGACGGCGACTTCCTGCCCTTTGCCGCGGTCTGGCCCGCCGTGCGCGACGGCTACCTGGCCTGGCTGGCCGAGCACGACGCCACCGGCGCCCGCTTCGAACGGGCTGAATCCGAAGGCCTCACCCCACTGGGCGAATGGATGCTGCACGGCCGGGTGGACCGCGTGGACCGCGCCGCCGACGGCCAGACCCTGGTGATCGACTACAAGACCGAGGGCCGCCAGCGCACGGCCGATCGGATCAAGGACGCGGCTGAAGACACGCAGCTCGCCTTCTACGCGGCCTTGCTGCCCGACGACAGCCTGCGCGCCGCCTACCTCAACGTGGGCGAGCGCGACGGCACCCGGCTGTATGAGCAGGCCGACGTGACCACGCTGCGCGACCGCCTGCTGGCCGGCATCCAGAGCGACCTGCAGCGTATCGCCGATGGCGCCCGGCTGCCCGCCTTGGGCGAGGGAAGCGCCTGCGATTGGTGCGCCGCGCGCGGCCTGTGCCGCAAGGACAGCTGGGCTAGCGGCAGCACCCCCACCGGAGCGGCAGCATGAAAACCCGTGCTGCATACGAAGTCAACGGCCAGCCAGCCAGCCGCGAAGCCTTCTATGCCATCGCCTGCGACCCGCGCCGCAGCGTGGCGGTGGAAGCCTGCGCCGGCGCCGGCAAGACCTGGATGCTGGTCTCGCGCATCGTGCGCGCACTGCTCGACGGCGCCGCGCCGCATGAGATCCTGGCCATCACCTTCACCAAAAAGGCCGCTGGCGAGATGCGCCAGCGCCTGCAGGAGTGGCTGGCCGCCTTCGCGGCTGAAAAAGACCCCGAAAAGCTCGTCCAGGAGCTGGTTTCAAGAGGAATTTGCCATTTCCCAGCGTCCAATGGTCATGAGGCGCTACAAAATCTGTACCGATCCGTGCTCGCCGCCGACCGCCCGGTGCAGATCCGCACCTTCCACAGCTGGTTTGCCGCGCTCTTGCGCACCGCGCCGCTGGCCGTGTTGCAGCAGCTCGGCCTGCCCGGCCACTACGAGCTGCTGGAAAGTGACGACGAGGCCGTGGCCACCCTCTGGCGCCCGTTCCAGGCCACGGTGGCGGCGGACGCCGCGCTGCGCGCCGACTACGCGGCTGTGGCCGCCGAACACGGCCGCGCGCAGACGCAAAGGGCCCTGGCCGCCGCCTTGAGCCGGCGCACCGAGTTCGTGCTGGCGGACGCGGCCGGCGTGGTGGAGGCCTCCGTGCCCCTATTCAGCGCGCTCTGGCCTGAACTTGCGGACCTGGCGGCTCCGGCGGACGCGCTGCGGGGCGACGCGGCCCGCCGGCGCTGGCTGACCTGGGCGGCCGAGCTGGGCCGCGAAAGTGGCAAGACGGCGCCAAAGGCCGCCGACGCCGTTGTCGACGCTTGGGCGCTGGACGACGCCGAGATACGCCTGCGCGTATTGCGCAAGGCCTTTTTTGTGGCAGACGAAGACCGGCTGACGAAGAACCTGCAGAAATTCCCCGCCGCCCAAGCCGCCGAGGCCGAACTGCAGCGCCTGTGCCACGCCGCCCGCCAGCACGCCGCCTGGCAGCACCAGCTACGGATGGCCCGCCTCACGCGCTGCCTGCTCGCCGAATACGGGATGGTCAAGCGCGCGCGCGGCTGGGTGGACATGAACGACATCGA
>JAABPT010000031.1 GCA_011391855.1 Burkholderiales bacterium | reverse complement strand
CGCGACGGCCTGGGCGGCGACCTGCTGGCCTGCGACCACACCCGGCGCAACGCCCCGGCCGTCATCGGCGCCGTCAACGCCGTGATGCAGCAGGCGCAGGAAGAGGGCGCGTGGAACGGCTACCGCAGCCACACCACCGAATCCACCGCCACTGGCCGCGTGCTGTGCCTGCCGCCCATCCCGCGCCCGCCCAAGGCCGGCAAGGACGACGCGCCAGACGCTGCCGATCTGCCCTGGCGTGACAGCCTGACCACCCCACGTGAAACGCCCGAGGAAACCCTGCGCACGCTGGAGGCCCGCCAGGCCGCGCGCTGGGTGGTGGCGCAGATCGCAACCGGCACGCCGCCGAGGGAAATCATGGTGCTGGCGCGCCAGCGCAACCGCCTCAGCCCCCTGGCCGACGAACTGCGCCTGCTGGGCATCGCCACCGTACAGCCCGAAAAAGCCGACCTGGCCGAAGCCCCCGAAGTGGCCGATCTGGTGGCCCTGCTGGACGTGCTGGTCTCGCCCGCGCACGACCTGTCGCTGGCCCGCGCGCTCAAGTCGCCGCTGTTCGGCGCCAACGATGCAGACCTCACGGCGCTGGCCCTACTGCGGCGGGAAGACAGCGAGCCGCGCCGCGCCTGGCTGGCGTTGCTGCTGGCCGAGGCCGATCGCGTGCCGCCCACGCTGCAGGCCGCCGCCACCGCGCTGGCGCAGTACACCACCTGGGTGCACAGCCTGCCGCCGCACGACGCGCTGGACGCCATCTATCACCATGGCGACGTGCTGGCCCGCTTTGCCGCCGCCGACCGGCCCGAGCAGCGCCAAGCCGTGCTGGCCAACCTGCGCGCGCTGCTGACCACCGCGCTGGCGCAGGGCGGGGGCCGGTACCTGACGCCCTACGCGCTGGTGCGCGCGCTGCGCCAGGGCGGCATCCCCGCGCCCGGCCGCGCCGACCCCGCCGCCGTGCGCCTGCTCACCATCCACGGCGCCAAGGGCCTGGAGGCCGACGCCGTGCTGATGCTCGACACCGACGCCCCGCCCGCCGTAGCCGACAGCATGGGCGTGCTGGTGGACTGGCCGGGCGAAGCCGCCGCGCCTCGCTGCTTCGTCTTTCTGGCCAGCGAAGCCAGCCCGCCACCCAGCGCCAACGACACCCTGGCCGCCGAGTTGACCGAGCGAACGCGCGAAGAAATCAACGCCCTCTACGTGGCCATGACCCGCGCCCGCCAGGTGCTGGCCCTGTCGAGCGTCGAGCCGCACCGCGACAGCGGCCGCAGCCCCTGGCGGCGCATCGAGCCGCTGGCGCAGGCGGTGGCGGCGGCCGATCTGCCCGTCGCAGCCGCCTTCGATACCCAGGCGCCGGCTGCAGAGACTTTTTTCATGCCTTTTGTGCCTTTTCCCATCGTGGAATGGCCATCAGAAGCTATCGAAAAAGAAGTGATTGAAACCCGTTCCGAAGCCGCCCGCGTGGGCGAGGCCATGCACTGGCTGCTGGAACACGGCGCGTTGGAGGCGGCGAACGGCCTGGAGAGCGCCGGCAGCCCGGGCGCGGCGTCCGACGCGAAGCCAGCGCACCTGGCCGTTGTGGCCCGCGCTGCGCGCGAATTTGAACTTCCGATTGACGCCGTCCGCCAGGCCGCCGCCATGGCGCGCCGCATCCGCACCGGCGAAGGCGCCTGGGCCTGGGACGCCGCCGTCATCGACTGGCAGGGCAACGAAGTCACCCTGTTTCACGGCGGCGAAACCCAGCGCGTCGACCGCCTGGTGCGCCGGCGCGACACAGGCGAATGGTGGGTGCTGGACTACAAGAGCGCCCACCGGCCGGAAGAACAGCCGGGGCTGGTTGAGCAGATGAACCGGTATCGGAATGCGGTGCGCCACGCCAACCCTGGTGCGGTGGTGCGGGTGGCGTTTCTGACGGGGGAGGGAAGGGTGGTGGAGTTGGGGGAGGAGGGAGGCGCTTAACGGCGCCCTGGCGTTCCGGTGGCGCGACTGAAGACCAGACCGTTTTTTGCGTCAACGTTCCGGTAACCGGCCGCCGCGGCATCGCGAAGCCGAAATCGGTCGGGGAAGCGCTTCGGCGGTCCGCTTGATCCCGTGGTTCGGCATCATGTGCTGCGGCGCCATGCACAGGATCATTTAGTCCACCGCCTCACCGAACGAAATCTCGTTCCCGTCGGGATCAACGATTCGACAGTCTTTCATGCCGTAGTCGCGAACCGCAAGCGGGTCAGCGACCGTCGCGCCTGCCGCAACGACCTCGGCGTAGTACTGTTCCAAGCCGGAGACCACGACGTAGATCCTGGCGGGAGCCAAGGCCTCGGCGGGTGGTGACAACTCCAACATCAGCTCGACGTCGTTTCGGCAGACCGACCCGACCGACGGTGGATCTCCCCACTTCCAGCCAAGCCGAAAGCCCAAGACGGACTCGTAGAAAGAGATCGCCGCATCGACATTCGCGACCGACAGGATGGGTGAGACCAAACGAAACAGCGGAACGCTCATTTCAACTCCAGGGACGGCAGGCTCTTTGCGCAGCGAAATCCGATGTACACCACGGCTGTTCCGGCGGGCTTGGATTGAAAATGATCGCGGTGCATTTGCGCAGCGCCATACCACCAGGAGCCACCGCGCGTGGGGCGGGCGGCGTCGGTGCCGCCGTCGGTCCATTCCCACACGTTGCCACCCATGTCGAACAGGCCGTTGACGCCCGGCGCGGTGCCGCCAGTGGCCATGTGGCCACGCCCGCGGCTGGTGATGGCCGGGCTGGCGTAGGCGGGTGGGGGTTTGGCGGAGGCGCTGCCGCAGTCGCCAAGGCAGTGGGCGCCTTGCGGGCTGCTGCCGGTCGGGTAGGGGGTGGTCTGGCCGGTGCTGAAGCCGGCTGGCGGCCGGGTGCGCCGCTCGGTGTAGGCCGCTTCCATCCACTCGGCGTCGGTGGGCAGGCGTTTGCCGGCCCACTGGCAGTACGCGCGGGCTTCGGCAAAGGTGAGGTGCACTGCGGGCTCTCGGTCGTCTGCTTTCAGGCCGAAGGGAGTGCGCCAGGTCCACCCGGTGCGCTGCACCCAGCCGCCCTCGTACGTGCTGCCGCCGCCGGCTTTCTCGGCGGTGGTGACGATACCGCTGGCCTGCGCATAGCGGGCAAACTGCGCGATGCTGACCTCGGTGCGGTCGATCGCGAAACCCCGGATGGTTTGCATGTCTTCGGCCTGCGCGTGCGCCCAAGGCGTGACGGCGAGCCAGACTAACAGGGGGATGAACGAATGGCGCATGGCTGAATTCTGGTCAAAACCCGATAACCCTGCGGCGCGGGCCGGACTGCCGTGCGCCGCCCGGGCCATGGCGGTGGCTGGACCCGGTTGCCATCAACGCGGCGGCGGCACGTCGTGGCCCTTGATGCGGGCCCACAACCACGGTAGGGCCTGGGCGGCGTCGCCGCGGTAGCCCACGGGTTCGGGTTTGATGGTTTTCCAGAGCGCGCCGTCGCGCTGGGCGAGGGCGAACTGGAACACGTAGCCCGGTTCCTGCCCCATGCGCAGATCGGCCAGGATGGCGCGCCCGTCGACGTCGCGCAGGCTGTAGAAACCGTGAGTGAACCAAGCCATGCGCCGCAGCGCCGGGTTGTCGCCGAGTTGCGGCGCCAGCGCACGTTGGGACGCAAAGGTGTCGAACTCGATGTGGCGGTCCGCATCGAAGAAGGAATAGAACCCTTCGGCATGGCCGTCGTCGCGCATCACCACGATGCGCCAGGCCACGGTGTTGAACGGTGTCGGGGTGACAAAAAACGCCGCGCCGCTTTGCCCCTGCTGCCCAAGCTGCTTGCGCAGGATCTGCACCACCTGGGCCTGCGCGACCACACTCCACGCTAGGTACAGGCTCGAGACACCCAGGCCCACGGCGTTCCAGTTCAGGCCGGCATGGTGCGGCCGCGCCAGCGCCACGCCCAGGCCGATCAGCAGCGGCAGGGTGTACAGCGGGTCGATGATGAACATGCTGCCCACGCCGAAGGGATGGTCGCTGAAGGGCTGCAGCAGCTGGGTGCCGTAGATCGTCAAAGCGTCGAGCAGGGGATGGGTGAACAGCGCCAGCCACAGTGCCAGGCACCAGCGCCGGTACATCCCCGGCGCACCGTGAACCCGGTTGGCGATCCAGGCCAGCAGCGGCGCGGCCAGCGTGACTAAAAAAAGGCCGTGACTTTCGGCGCGGTGGTGGGTCATGTTGCTGACCGCATCGCCGAAGTCGATCAGCGCATCCAGGTCCGGCAGGGTGCCGGCGATGCCGCCCCACAGCGCCGCCTTCCACACCGCGGTGCGCCGCCCCATCACGACCACACTGCACGCGGCACCCAGGGCCAGTTGCGAGAGTGAATCCATAGGGAAGTGATGCTAGCGCGGGTATCCCGCCCGGGTCGGCAGGCCGGGCGGAAACCGTACGCCGAGGATGGGGTACGGACGCGGTCGGGCGAGGATGAGCGGAAATGATCGGGGGACAGGCGCGTCAGCGCGCGGCCGGCGCGCCGGTTGCCGCACCCGCCACCAGCGCCTCCAGCGCCACGGCCAGCGAATCATCCCCCGCCACCACGCCATGCCGCACCGCGAAGTCCAGCGTGGCCAGCGCCGCGTCGGTGGTGAAACGGCCTTCAGCCGCGGCGGCCAACGCGTCGGCTACGGGCCAGCACTGGTGCCAGGCCACTTCGCCGTCCTGGTTCTGAGGGGTGCGGCCGGGGGGCAGGCGCAGGTCATAGACATGCAGGTGCTCGCGCTGCAGGCCCTCAAGAACGTCGCAATGCAGCGCCACGATGCGCCCCGGCATGGCCTGGGCGATCTCGTCGGGCGCGAGGCCGGCTTCTTCAAACGCCTCGCGCTGCAGCGCCTCCCACGGGCTCTGGCCCAGCGGCACGCCGCCGCCGATCAGGTTGTCCAGCATGCCGGGGTCGGTGGGCTTGTTCAGGCTGCGTTGGGCCACCCACAGGTGCGTGGGGTGGCCCTGGGCGTCGGCCACGTAGCCGTTGCAGTGCGCGCCCAGCGTGAGCGTGCCCCAGAAACGCGAGGCCGCGCGCTCGATAGTCGCGTGGCTCACCTCCTGCTCGTCCCACACGCCATAGGGCTCGTCGCGCCAGGCCACGATCAGACCCTGGGCGCGCAGGGCTTCGTTCACCATGGCCCAGCGGCTGGCGATGGCGTCGGGCGCGGCGCCGATGTCCATCGTGACGGCTTCGGGGCCGATGGTGATCCACTGCGGCCAATCGGCCAGCGCCGGCAGGTGCGCCTCGGCCACGCTGCCCACCGCCACCGGCCCCCGGGGGCCGTGCAGGATCAGTGGGCGGCGCGGGATGACGGCATGGCGTGCGGCGCGCAGAGCGTGCCAGGGGGAAGGGGTGATGGTGTCGGCGGGGCGGGGCATGGCGCGCAGTGTAGAGGGGCAGGGGCCTGGGGCGAGGCGTCACCTGCAGCGTGATTGACTCGCATCAAGTGCAGCGCGGCCGCCGCCGCCCACAATGGTCGTGTCCCGCAACTTTGAATCCGGGGGAGTCATGGCCTTGAGCCTTCAGCAACGCGTGCAACGGGTGGGCCTTTTCCTGGGGCCGGTGCTGGCGCTGGCCTTGTATGTCGCGCTGCCCGAAACCTATGCCAACGCGCAGGGCAAGGTGGTGGCGTTCTCGCAGGCCGGCCGAGCCACGTTGGCGATGATGGCGTGGATGGCCACCTGGTGGATGACCGAGGCGGTGGACATCGAGGTCACCGCGCTGCTGCCGATTGCCGCGTTTCCGCTGGCGGGCATCATGCCACTGGCGCGCACCACGGCCAACTACGGCGCAGACGTGATCTTTCTGTTCCTGGGCGGCTTCGTGCTCGCGCTGGCGATCCAGCGCTGGGGGCTGGACCGGCGCATCGCCTTTGCCACGCTGAAGCTGGTAGGCACCCGGCCCAAGGCGATCGTCGGCGGGACAATGGCTGCCACCGCGTTTGTGAGCATGTGGGTGTCCAACACCGCCACCGCCGCGATGATGGTACCGATCGTGCTTTCGGTGATCGACGTGGCGCTGCGCCGACGTACCGGCCGGGGCCTGGCCGAACACGGCGGCATTCCCACCGAAGACCGCGACCTGTCCAACTTCGCCTTCTCGGTGCTGCTGGGCGTGGCCTATGCCGCCTCGATCGGCGGGCTGGGCACCATCATCGGCTCGCCGCCCAACGGCATCCTGGTGCGCTTTGTCGAGCAGAGCGCCGGCATCCGCATCGGTTTTCTGGAATGGATGGCGATCGGCGTGCCGATGATGCTGGCCTTCCTGCCGCTGGCCTGGTTCCTGAACACGAGCGTGCTGTTTCCCTCGCGCATGGGCGAGATCGAGGGCGGGCGCGAGTTCGTACGCGACGAATGGGCGAAGCTGGGCGACTTGAACGCCGGCGAGCGGGTGACGCTGGGCGTGTTCGCCGTCACCGTGGTGCTGTGGATGAGCTCGCCGTTGCTCAAGGACT
>JAABPT010000030.1 GCA_011391855.1 Burkholderiales bacterium | reverse complement strand
CCATATGAAACGTCGATGGGGTCCGAACTACCGGCATGCGCTGGCGCCAGTAGGGAGCCATCGCGAATGATTCGCGTCGCGGCTCCCTCCTGGGCGTGTGCGGCAGGGGTCGTTTGCACCCCCTTCACGCGCCAGTGTCCGACCTAAAACTTAGTTGCCTGAAAGGTTCCAGAAATGACACAAGTTCCGCAAAAGTTGCTCACTCCCGCCGCCTACGCGCGTCACCGTGGCGTCAGCCGGCCGGCCGTGGTCAAAGCCCTGCATGCTGGCCGCATCACCTTGACACCCGAAGGCTTGATTGACCCCATCGCCGCCGATGCGCAGTGGCTGGCGAACACCCGGCCGCGCATCACGCCGAAGCATACGACCGAGGCCACCGAGGCAGGCGAGATTTCGTACGCCGAGGCGCGCAGGCGGCAGGCCGTGGCCGACATGCTGATGTCCGAGCGGCTCGAAGCCGAACAGCGTGGCGAGCTACTGCGGCACGCCACGATGGAGCGCATCGTCGGCAACCTTGCGTCCGGGCTGCGGCAGCGGGTCATGGGGGTGACTGCGCGCTTGGCACCGCTGCTGGCGGCTGAGAGCAACGTCACGAAGGTGTCGGCCATGTTGGACGCCGAGTTGCGCCAGGCGCTGGCGGCTGGCCTGCCGCCGCAGTGATGCCCTACCACCCGCCCGAGCTTGCCAACGTCGTGCAGGAGCTGGTGCGCCAAGTGCAGGCGCTCACGGTGGAGGTGCGTCGTCTACACCGAGGCCGTGCCGACGACATCACCGCCGAGCTGGTGCAGGCCGCGCACGACGCAATGGCTGGCCGCATCTTCACTGCGGGCGAACTGCTGGCGTGCAGCCTTCGCATGGACGCCGCCGGCACGCGCCTAGCCGTGCTGTTGACGGGCCGCACCGTGCGCAGTACCGGGCGCCTGCTGGCCACCAGCGCCGACAAGGACGCCGATGGTCTGGTGCTGCGCCGGGTCGGTGACGAGCGGTGCGGCGCGCTTTGGTGCGTGAGTCAAACCCGCAAACCCGCTTGAATGGTTGCTGCCGAGCGCGACCCGACCGACCATCGCATCATGAACACCAACCACACCACCGCCGACCCAGTGCGTGCGTCCATCGCGCGTGAGCTGGCCCGCTACTACTCCGAGTTGAGCGGCACCGACGCCAAGCCCGCGCCGATGTTCTCGTTGACGCGGATGCTCAACGAGATGCGCACCGAGCGCGGTCTGCACGACGGGTACGAGCGGGAAATCACTTCCGGCGCGGCCATGATCGGAGGTGGCACCCATGACCCGCACCGCGTCATCGTCCCCCTCGGCGCGCTCGCCACGCGGGACATGACGACGGCCACCGATGCCGGATACCTCGTGGGCACGGCCAACGCCGACCCCTTCGACGTGCTGCGGCCGTACAGCGTGGTCGCCTCGGCCGGCGTGACCGTGCTGTCTGGCCTGCGTGAGAGCCTGACCATCCCGCGCGTCTCCGGCGCCGCCTCGGCCGTGTGGGTGGCCGAGGATGGCGTCACCCAGTACACCGAGAGTCAGGCCACCATCGGCAGCGTGAGCCTGAGCCCGAAGGTGGCAGCCGTCACCGTCGCCTTCAGTCACCAGTTCCAGCGCCAGGCGCCGGCCGTGGAAATGCTGCTGCGCCAACAGCTGCTGTCGGCCGTGGGCGAGCTGCTGGACACCGCGTTCTTCGCAGGCAGCGGCAACAGCGGCCAGCCGCTGGGTCTGCTTGCCACCGCCAACATCGGCACACAGAGCGGCACCAGCCTGGCCTACGCCGGCCTGCAAGCGATGCGCCAGGCCGTGCTTACTGCCGGCGGCCGGGAAGGCGCCCTGCAATGGGTCGGCCCGCCAGCCATGCAGACGCTGCTGGGGACGCGCGAGCGTGTGGCCAGCGGGGGACGGCACCTGTGGGATGACGGCACGATTCTGGGCCGGCCTGCGCACGCCACGAAACTGGCACCGGCCACGACGTTGATCTGCGGAGACTTCAGCAAGGCCATCGTGGCGCTGTGGGGCACCGGCATCAGGATCGAGATCGACCCGTACACATCCTTCACGACCGGCGTGCTGTCGGCGCGTGTCGTGCTGGACGTTGACCTGGCTTTCCCTCAACCGACCGCCTTCAGCGTGGCAACGAGCATCACCTAAGGGCACATCATGACCAAGATCAAGTTGCGCGTCACCCGGCCGTTGCACATGAACGGCAAGCGGCTGGAAACCGGCGACATCTTCAGCGTCGAAGCGGCGGCTGCAGCCGAGGCGCTGTCTTCCACCCGCTGCGAGCTGGTAGACCCGGCCGACCGTGCGCCGATGCTCACCGCCGCCAGCAAAGCCAAGCAGGATCAGATGGCCCGCCAGGGCAGGCTGACGCCTGATCCGGGCAGCCCCTGGCAAGCGGTGAGCTGAAGAATCGAGCGCGTGCCGCGGTGCGCGTTGTAAGAAGCCCCCAGGGTTGCGGGCAACGGGTCTTTGGGCAGGTGCCCGTCCCCAGGTCGAGCGGGGAGCCAGCCTGTCCATTTTTCATTGACTCATGAAGCGCGTGCATCCCTGCCTGCCGGTACCCGAGGGCAACGTCCGCGTCATCGAACTGGCGGGCTTGTGGAGCTTGATCGACTGCCGCGCCGGCAAGCCACGGGATGAATGGTGGCCTGAGTTGCAGGCGCAGGCGACGATGATGCGCGAGCTGGTGTTCGCCGGCATCGGTGACGCCGACATCACCGTCCTGGCCGACCGCGCGCTAGAGGTGCTCGCCACCGATCCCGTCGAGGACATGCAGGTGTTGCAGGCGCTGGTCTCCACCTTGCCCATGCAGGTCCGCTCCTGCAACTGGCGGCAGTTTTCGCAGGCGCAGGACCGTGCGCTGGCGGCGGTGGCTACTACCCCCTTGGCCGAGGTGCGATAGGCCCGCCACGGCGATCCTGGCGCGCCGAGCGCCGCTACGGCGAACTGCTGAAGGACTTGGCGCGGGCTACGCCACAGACGGCGAACCCCACAGGAAAGACCCATGCCCCGCATGCGGACATGGGTCCAGCAACACCATATGCCGAGGCGCTGTCGAACGACAACATCAGTCGGCAGGCGGCCAGCGCGCCGTGTGGTGGGAGTTGAACCACCCGAAGGCAGAGCTTGGAGCCAATCAGCACTCGGAGGGTTTTCCAAAAGAGAAAACCCTCAACCCACTCCCCGCCGGCATCACCCAAAAGATGATTGACCAGACCCCAGCCCCCAAAATTGGGGGCTGCTCCCCGCGCGCGTGGGCGGCAGCAAAAGATTGCTGAGGTGGCGCTGGAGGTCGGCCAGGGCGTCGTGGCCTACCTGAGACACCAGAAAAAGCCTGTTTCGAATCGTGGGTAGAAACGTGGGTAGCAGGACATTCTGCTCGTTTCTCATAGGTGCGGTGGCGGACGGGGCGGGATTCGAACCCGCGGGGGGCTGTTAACCCCCACATGCTTTCCAGGCATGCGACTTAAACCGCTCATCCACCCGTCCGTGGCAGCCTGCAAGTCTAGCCGACCGGCGCCACCGCGTTCTTGCGCAGCCACTCCATCAGCACGAATTCCAGCGCCTTGGCGTGCGTGCTCTCCAGCACCACTGGCGGTGCGCAGCCAGCCTCGTAGGCTTCGCGCCAGCGCAGCGCGCATACGCACCAGCGGTCGCCCGGCTTCAGGCCCTTGAAGCGGTGTTCGGGGCGCGGCGTGATGAGGTCGTTGCCACGCTCCATCTGGAAGTTCAGGAACTCCACCGTGACCTTGGCGCAGACCACGTGGCTGCCGGCGTCGTTGGCGTCGGTGTGGCAGCAGCCGTCGCGGTACCAGCCGGTGAGCGGGTCGTAGGAGCAGGCCACCAGCGGCGTGCCCAGCACGTTGAGTGCGGTGCTCATCTTGCAGCCGGGGCACCCAGCGCGCCGCTGCCCTTGAGCAGCGTCATCGCGGTGCCGATGAGCGCCGAGACCTCGGTCATGTTGCCGGGCACGATCATGGTGTTGTTCTTCTGCGCCAGCTGGGCATACGCATCCACGGCTTTCTCGGCCACCTTCAGCTGCACCGCCGCCTGGCCGCCGGGTTCCTGGATCGCCGCGGCGATCTTGCGGATGGCCTCCGACGTGGCGTCGGCCACCGCGATGATCGCCGCCGCCTCGCCCATCGCCTTGTTGATCTCGGCCTGCTTCTCGCCTTCGGAGCGCGCGATGAAGGCCTCGCGTTCGCCGGTGGCGATATTGATCTGTTCCTGGCGCCGGCCTTCCGAGGCCGCGATGAGGGCGCGCTTCTCGCGCTCGGCCGTGATCTGCGCCTGCATCGCGTGCAGGATGGCTGCCGGCGGCGTGAGGTCCTTGATCTCGTAGCGCAGCACCTTCACGCCCCAGGTCAGCGCCGCTTCGTCCAGCGCATTCACGACGCTGGCGTTGATCATCTCGCGCTCCTCGAAGGTCTTGTCCAGCTCCATCTTGCCGATCACGCTGCGCAGGGTGGTCTGCGCCAGTTGCGTGATGGCGATGAGGTAGTCGCTGGAACCATAGCTGGCCCTCATGGGGTCGGTGACCTGGAAGTACAGGATGCCGTCGACCTGCAGTTGCGTGTTGTCCTTGGTGATGCAGACCTGGCTGGGCACGTCCAGCGGCACTTCCTTCAGCGAATGCCTGTAAGCCACGCGCTCGATGAAGGGGATGACGAATTTCAACCCCGGCACCAGCGTTCGGTCGTACTTGCCCAGGCGTTCGACCACCAGCGCCGTCTGCTGCGGCACGATCTTGATCGTGCGCGTGATGAAGATGACGGCGATGACCGCCAGGACGACTGCGATTTCCATGGTGCCTCTTTCAATGGGGCGCGGCGGGAGCCACGCGGAAATGTCAATGACGCGCTGCGGCTGCCACGCGCAAGTGGTTGCCCTGTACGCCCACGATGACGTGTTCGCCGGGTGCGGGCGTGCCCGGGCCGGCAAAACGCACCGTCCAGGCCGCACCGCGGTAGGGCACGCGGGCCGAGCCGTCCTCGGCCCAGGACTGCACGTGCAGGGTTTCGCCGATGTCGATGTTGACGTCGTGATTGCTCTCGGCCGGTGCCGAACGCGGCGAGCGCGCGCGCTTGAAGTGCCAGCCGGCGGTGAAGGCCACGCCCAGCAGCGCGGCCGTTGCCACCTGTCCGGTGCTTCCCAGGCCGGCGTGCGCGGCCAGCGCGCCGGCGGCGCAGCCCAGCGCCAGCATCAGCAGGTAGAAGGTGCCGGTGGCCAACTCGGCCGCCACCAGGCCGCCGGTGGCCAGCCACCAGAGCATGGGTGCATTCCATTCCACGGCGCTCTCCTGTTCGCAAATCGTTGCAGACGAGTGTAGCCATCCGGGGCTGCGAGGCCGAGAACCCTACACTTGGCGCATCTGCACCTGCCACGAGGCCGCTTCGATGCTCCGTTTCCGCTTTCCCATCGTCATCATCGACGAGGACTTTCGCTCCGAAAACACATCGGGCATCGGTATCCGCGCCCTGGCCGACGCCATCGTCAAGGAGGGCTTCGAAATCCTGGGCGCCACCAGCTACGGCGACCTGAGCCAGTTCGCGCAGCAGCAAAGCCGCGCCAGTGCCTTCATCCTGAGCATCGACGACGAGGAATTCACTCCCGGCCCCGAGCTCGACCCCGCGGTGCTGAACCTGCGCAAGTTCATCGAGGAGATCCGGCGCAAGAACGCCGACATCCCCATCTACATCTATGGCGAGACGCGGACCAGCCAGCACATCCCGAACGACATCCTGCGCGAACTGCATGGCTTCATCCACATGTTCGAGGACACGCCGGAGTTCGTGGCGCGCCACATCATCCGCGAGTGCAAGAGCTACCTCGACGGCTTGGCGCCGCCGTTCTTCAAGGCGCTGATGGACTATGCGCAGGACGGCTCGTATTCCTGGCACTGCCCGGGCCACAGCGGCGGCGTGGCTTTCCTGAAGAGCCCGGTGGGCCAGATGTTCCACCAGTTCTTCGGCGAGAACATGCTGCGCGCCGACGTCTGCAATGCGGTGGAAGAACTCGGCCAGCTGCTCGACCACACCGGCCCGGTGGCGGCCAGCGAGCGCAATGCGGCGCGCATCTTCAACGCCGACCACTGCTTCTTCGTCACGAACGGGACGAGCACGAGCAACAAGATGGTCTGGCACCACACCGTGGCGCCGGGCGACGTGGTGGTGGTCGACCGCAACTGCCACAAGAGCATCCTGCACAGCATCATCATGACCGGCGCCGTGCCGGTATTCCTGACGCCCACGCGCAACCACTACGGCATCATCGGCCCCATTCCGCAGAGCGAGTTTTCGCCCGAGGCCATCCGCAAGAAGATTGCCGCCAACCCGCTGCTGGCCGGCGTCGATGCGGCCACCGTGCGGCCGCGCATCCTGACGCTCACGCAGAGCACCTACGACGGCGTGCTCTACAACACCGAAACCATCAAGCACGCGCTCGACGGCTATATCGACACGCTGCATTTCGACGAAGCCTGGCTGCCGCACGCCGCCTTCCACACCTTCTACGGGCCCTACCACGCCATGGGCAAGAAGCGTCAGCGGCCGAAGGACCAGCTCGTCTTTGCCACGCAGAGCACGCACAAGCTGCTGGCCGGCATCAGCCAGGCCAGCCAGGTGCTGGTGCAGGACGCGCAGGAGCGCAAGCTGGACCGCCACCTCTTCAACGAGGCCTACCTGATGCACACCAGCACCAGCCCGCAGTACGCCATCATTGCGAGCTGCGACGTGGCCGCGGCAATGATGGAAGCCCCAGGCGGCCCGGCGCTGGTGGAGGAAAGCATCCAGGAGTCGCTGGACTTCCGCCGCGCCATGCGCAAGGTGGAGCAGGAGTTCGGCGAGCAGGACTGGTGGTTCACCGTCTGGGGGCCCGACAGCCTGGCCGCCGAGGGCATCGGCCACAGCCGCGAGTGGGTGCTGCAGGCGGGCGAGACCTGGCACGGCTTCGGCGACCTGGCCGAGGGCTTCAACCTGCTCGACCCCATCAAGTGCACCCTCATCACGCCCGGGCTGGGCATGTCGGGGCAGTTTGCCGAGACGGGCATTCCGGCTTCCATCGTCACCAAATTCCTGGCCGAGCACGGCGTGGTGGTCGAGAAGACTGGGCTCTACTCGTTCTTCATCATGTTCACCATCGGCATCACCAAGGGCCGCTGGAATACGCTGCTCACGGCGCTGCAGCAGTTCAAGGACGACTACGACCGCAACGTGCCGATGTGGCGCATCCTGCCCGAGTTCTGCGCCGCTCACCCGCGCTATGAACGCATGGGGCTGAAGGACCTGTGCCAGAGCATCCACCAGATGTACGCCAAGAGCGACATCGCTCGGCTGGTGACCGAGATGTACCTGTCCGACCTGCAGCCGGCCATGAAGCCCAGCGACGCCTTCGCCTACATTGCGCACCGCAATACCGAGCGCGTGGCCATCGACGAACTGGAAGGGCGCATCACCACCGCGCTGCTGACGCCTTACCCGCCGGGCATTCCGCTGCTGATCCCGGGCGAGCGCTTCAACAAGAAGATCGTCGACTACCTGCGCTTCGCGCGCGAATTCAACGCCGCCTTCCCGGGCTTCGAGACCGACGTGCACGGCCTGGTGGCGGAAGACAACGACGGCGACGGCCGCAGGCGCTACTACGTCGACTGCGTCATCGAGGGCTGACCCGCTGGTGGGCAGGTTGGCGTGCGGGCCGGCGCGTGGGGTTCATGCGGCCGGCGCAAGACCGGCCAGGTTCACACGCCCGGTTCGGCCACCGCCCCGCTCATGGCGTGGCTGAACCCGCCGTCCACGTAGGTGATCTCGGCGGTGACGCCCGCGGCCAGGTCGGACAGCAGGAAGGCCGCCACGTTGCCCACGTCGTCGATGGTGATGTTGCGGCCCAGCGGCGCGCTGCGCGCCACCAGCCCCAGCAGCTTGCTAAAGTCCTTGATGCCCGAGGCCGCCAGCGTCTTGATCGGCCCGGCCGAGATGCCGTTCACGCGCACCCCGCGTGGCCCCAGGCTGGCTGCCAGGTAACGCACGCTGGCTTCCAGCGAGGCCTTGGCCATGCCCATGGTGTTGTAGTTGGGCACGGCGCGGATGGCGCCCAAGTAGGTCAGTGTCAGCAGCGCACCACCCGGGCGCAGCAGCGGCAGCGCGGCCTTGGCCATGGCCGGGAAGCTGTAGGCCGAGATATCGTGGGCGATGCGGTAGGCCTCGCGCGACAGGCCCTCCAGGAAGTCGCCCGAGATCGCCTCGCGGGGCGCGAAGCCGATCGAATGCACGAAACCGTCGAACTGCGGCCAGTGGCGGCCGAGTTGCTCGAACAAGGCGCTGATCTGGGCGTCGTCGGCCACGTCGCAGTCGAAGATCAGCTCGGAATCGAATTCGCGGGCAAATTCGGTGATGCGGTCGCGGAAGCGCTCGCCCACGTAGGCGAAGGCGAGTTCGGCGCCCTGGGCGCGGCAGGCACGCGCGATGCCGTAGGCGATCGAACGGTTCGAAAGCACGCCCGTGATGAGAAAGCGTTTGCCGGCCAGAAAGCCCATGTCGTCTCCGTTGGTCCAGTTGCCCTGATGCGGCGACGATTCTGGCACGCACGGCGCGCGCCGGGG
>JAABPT010000029.1 GCA_011391855.1 Burkholderiales bacterium | reverse complement strand
TGGCTGCTGTACTTCAGCGGACACGTTCGAAGCCACTCTTCGAACAAACCCGTGGCTTCCAGATACTCGGCAAAGAAGGCCAGTTGACCCATCGCCGTGGCAGTACCGCGCTCGTCCCAGCGAACCTCGACAACGCCTCCCGGCGTGCGCACTTGCATCGCCTCGCCCCTGATCTTGCGCTCACCCATCGGGTGCCCCCTCTCATCACGCCGCAACCCGCGCCAACTCTACCGATTGCGCCTTTCGGTCTGGGACAACTGAGGAAAATAGGGTGATAGAAGCTCGCCACCTCGAAGACCTCGGCCTGCGACAGCCGCATCAACTGCGCCAGCGCGGCCAGGTGCGGCGCCGGCAGGCAGCGCAGCCGGTCGTTGACGGCGTGGAGATATTCGATGAGCAGGTCGCGCCGCAGCGGTGCGTCGCCCAGCCAGGCCTGCACCTCGGCCAGCACCGCCGGGTCGACCTGTCGGCCCTTGGTCTGCCGGCGCTTGCGCTGCAGATCGGCTTCGACGCTGTGGATGGGGATCATCGGCAGAACCACGCTGTGAGCCTAACGCAGCCGGCCAGCCCTGTGCAGTGCCCTGCTGCGGCCGCTCAGTTCGCTGCTCACTTCGCTGCTCACTTCGCTGCTCAGTCCGCGGCGCACGACCCGCCGCCTAGAATCGAATTCATGTCGCGCAAGCTCTTCGTCACCACCGCCCTGCCCTACGCCAACGGGCCGTTCCACATCGGCCACGTCATGGAGTACATCCAGGCCGACACCTGGGTGCGCTTCCAGCGCCTGCAGGGGCACGAGGTGCATTTCGTGTGCGCCGACGACGCCCATGGCGCGGCGATCATGATCGCCGCCGAGAAGGCCGGCCAGACGCCGCAGGAATTCGTGGCCGACATCGCCGCCGGCCGCAAGCCCACCCTGGAAGGCTTCCACATCGCCTTCGACAACTGGCATTCCACAGACGGCCCCGAAAACCACGAACTCGCGCAGAGCATCTACCGGGCACTGCGCGCCAACGACCTCATCGAGACGCGCACCGTCGAGCAGTTCTACGACCCCGAGAAGGGCATGTTCCTGGCCGACCGCTTCATCAAGGGCGAATGCCCCAATTGCGGCGCGCCCGACCAATACGGCGACAACTGCGAATCCTGCGGCGCCGTCTACGCCCCCACCGACCTGAAGAACCCGCGCTCGGCACTCACCGGCGCCACGCCCGTCCTCCGGTCCAGCGAGCACTTCTTCTTCCGTCTTTCCGACCCGCGCTGCGTGGAATTCCTGGAAGACTGGACGCAGGACGGCCGCCTGCAGCCCGAGGTGGCGAACAAGGTGCGCGAATGGTTCAAGCGCGACGAGGCCGGCCAGGTGAGCCTGGGCGACTGGGACATCAGCCGCGACGCACCGTATTTCGGCATCGAGATCCCCGACGCGCCGGGCAAATATTTCTACGTCTGGCTCGACGCACCGGTGGGCTACCTGGCTTCGCTGAAGAACTGGTTCGGCAAGATCGGGGTGGACTACGACGCCTACCTGGCCGACCCCGCGGTGGAGCAGGTGCATTTCATCGGCAAGGACATCGTCACCTTCCACACGCTGTTCTGGCCGGCGATGCTGAAGTTCAGTGGCCGCAAGGTGCCCGACCGCGTGTGGGTGCACGGCCACCTCACGGTGAGCGGCGCCAAGATGAGCAAGAGCCGGGGCACCGGCATCAGCCCGCTCAAATACCTGGAACTCGGCCTGGACGCCGAATGGCTGCGCTACTACATCTGCGCCAAGCTCAACGGCCGCGTCGAGGACCTGGACTTCAGCCCCGACGATTTCGTCGCCCGCGTCAATGCCGACCTGGTGGGCAAATACATCAATATCGCCAGCCGCGCCGCGGGTTTCCTGAACAAGCGCTTCGGCGGCCGGCTCTCGGCCGACCTGGGCGTGGAAGGCCGCGCGCTGCTCGACGGCCTGCGCGCGCAGGCCGAGATGCTGAAGGACCTTTACGAGGAACGTGAATTCGGCAAGGCACTGCGCGAGGTGATGGCGCTGGCCGACCGTGTGAACGAATTCGTCGACCGCGTCAAACCCTGGGAACTGGCCAAGCAGCCGGGCATGGACGCCGCACTGCACGACGCCTGCTCGGTGTGCATCGAGGCCTTCCGCGTGCTCACGATTTATCTGAAGCCCGTGCTGCCGGCGCTGGCCGCGAAGGTGGAATCCTTCCTGAAGGTGGAGCCGCTGCTGTGGGCCGACGCCGCGCGTGCGCTCGGCCACCACACGATCGGCGAATACCGGCACCTGCTGCAGCGCGTGGACGCGAAGCAGCTGGACGCCTTGTTCGAGCCAGCGGCCGATGCGCTGCCGGAAGCCGCAGAAGTCGAAGCGGCCTTGCCCGGCGGCGAGGCGCTGGCCGCCGAGATCGGCATCGCCGATTTCGCCAAGATCGACCTGCGCATCGCCCGCATCGTGGCCGCCGAGCGGGTGCCCGGCAGCACCAAGCTGCTGCGGCTGACACTGGACGCCGGCGAAGAGCAGCTGCGCAATGTCTTCAGCGGCATCGCCAGCGCCTACGCGCCCGAGCAACTGGCCGGCAAGCTCACCGTGCTGGTGGCCAACCTGGCGCCACGGCAGATGAAATTCGGCGTCTCCGAAGGCATGGTGCTGGCCGCCAGCCATGCCGACGAAAAGGCGCATCCCGGGCTGTACGTGCTGGAGCCCTGGCCCGGCGCGGTACCCGGACTGCGTGTCAGGTAACAGGGCCACGATCCACCCCTGAGCCTGGTTCCACGGGGTCTCCACGCGACCGCATCGCCCGCCACACGGATCCCGCATGCCGCCCTGGTTCCAGCTGCAACGACTGCATCCGTTCCGCCCGCGGTTGCTGGATGCGCTGACCGGCTACGACCGCCGCCGCCTGCTGGCCGACGTGGGCGCCGGCATCACGGTGGGCATCGTGGCGCTGCCGCTGGCGATGGCGTTTGCCATCGGCTCCGGTGTCAAGCCCGAAGCCGGGTTGTTCACGGCCATCATCGCGGGCTTCCTGATCTCGGCGCTGGGCGGCTCGCATGTGCAGATCGGCGGCCCGGCCGGGGCCTTCATCGTCATCGTCTACGGCATCGTCGAACGCTACGGGCTGGCCAACCTGCTCATCGCCACGTCGTTGGCCGGCGTGCTGCTGTTCTTGATGGGGCTGCTCAAGCTGGGCGTGCTGGTGCGCTATATCCCTGTGTCTATCGTCATCGGCTTCACCAATGGCATTGCGGTGCTGATCGCGCTGTCGCAGGTGAAGGACTTGCTGGGACTGGAGATCGACAAGCTGCCGGCCGACTTCTTCACCCAAATCCACGTGCTGGCACAGCACCTGGACAGCTTCAACCCGGCGGCCTTTCTCGTCGGCCTGGCCTGCCTGGCGGTGGTGGTGCTGTGGCCCAAGAGCTACACCATGCCCACGGCGCCGCTGGGCGGCCTGGCCAAGGCCCGGCGCTGGGCGGCGCACGTGCCAGGCACCATCGTGGCGCTGGCCGGCGCCACCGTGGCCACCGTGGTGCTGGGGCTGGACGTGGAAACCATCGGTTCTCGCTTCGGCGGCATCCCGCAGACGCTGCCCTCGTTCCAGCTGCCCGAATTCAGCTGGGCCACGGCCAAGTTCCTGCTCTTCCCCACGCTCACGATCGCGTTGCTGGGCGCCATCGAATCGCTGCTGTGCGCACGGGTGGCCGACAACATGACCGAACTGCCGCGCCACGACCCGAATCAGGAATTGATGGCGCAGGGCGTGGCCAATTTCCTCACGCCGCTGTTCGGCGGCATCCCGGCCACCGGCACCATTGCGCGCACCGTCACCAACGTGCGTGCCGGCGGCACCAGCCCGGTGGCCGGCATGGTGCACGCGCTGACACTGCTGGTGGTGGTGCTGGTGGCAGCCCCACTGGCCATGCACGTGCCGCTGGCGGCATTGGCCGGCATCCTGCTCTTCGTGGCCTGGAATATGGGCGAATGGCACGAATTTGCGCGGCTGCGCCGCTTCGCCGTCACCTACCGCATCGTGCTCGTGGGCACCTTTGGGCTGACGGTGGTGTTCGACCTGACGATCGCGGTGCAGGTGGGTCTGGTGCTGGCCTGCATCTTCTTCATCTGGCGCATGGGCAAGTTGTTCCGCGTCATCGACCACCCGCACGCCCGGCTGCCGGCCGGCGTGCAGGGCTTCGAACTGTTCGGCTCGCTCTTCTTCGGCGCCGTCGGCCAGCTGGAAAACCTGCCAACCCGCGTGGCGCCCGGCACGCGAGCCGTGGTGCTGGAAATGCACCGGATGATTTCGATGGACTCTTCCGGCCTGGACGCGATGCGCCAGATGCACCGTGTGCTGCAGCGCCGTGGCGTGGCGCTGGTACTGGCGAACGTGAACGAGCAGCCGCTGTCGCTGGTCCGCCGTTCGGGCTTCGAGGCAGTGCTGGGCGCAGAGAATATCGTGCCCAACATGGAAGCCGCGGTCTTCGATGAACCCGGCGACAGCCCTGCCGCGCCCGACGACAGCGGGCCGCTGCCCGCGGCACCGGGCAGCCCCGCGAACGCGCCCGCGGCAGATCGGCCTGCGGGCTGAACCGCGGCCGGACGTTCAGCCCTTGCCGCTGCGCGGTCGCCGCCACGGCAGCGGCCCGCCGCCGCGCCGCGCCATGCGCGCCAGCGCCTGGGCGGCCAGCGCCTGCGCCGCCGGCTGGCTGGCCGCCGCCCAGCCCACGGCAAACCAGGCCCGGGCATCGGCGTCGGCGCAGGCACGAAAGCGCGCCTCGGCGGTGTGCAGGTCGTTCAGGTGGCCCAGGGCGTCGAGCGCGTCGCACACGGCGCGGTGCAGGCGCAGCGCCGGCTTGCGTGTCAGCAGGGGCATCAGGAATTCCAGGCCGTAGCGGAAACGCTTGAGGCGCTTGCGCGTGCGGTGCTGTTCCGCGACGCTGGCCTCGGCGAAGGCCTGGGCGTCGCGCAGCACGCGGCGCCAGGCGCGGTGCAGCACGCGGCGTGCCGCCTTTTGCAGGGCGGGCGCACCGCCGTCGTCGGCCGCCTGGGCGGCCGGCTGTGACAGAGACAGCGACAGCACCAGCGTGCGCAGCAGCAGCGCCGTGAAGTCGCCACCGCGCACGATCTCGCCCGGGCC
>JAABPT010000028.1 GCA_011391855.1 Burkholderiales bacterium | reverse complement strand
CCCTCCTTGCGCAGGCGCAGCGCCAGGCCGGCGGCCGCCAGGCGCTGGTCGGCCGTATCGGCATACCAGGCCTGCAGCCGCACGGTGCGCGCCGAAGCCGTGGCCACGGCACGCCGCAGCGCGGCACTGCGCGCCGGGGGAATCTGGAACTTGAGTTCGGTTTCCACCGCGTGAAACCTACTTGCCGCCGCCCGCGATTTCGCGCGGGTCGTCGCCGATGGCGGTGCGCAGCACCTGGCCGTCGGCGCCGAAAGTGACGCTGAACAGCATCGACTGCTGGCCGTCCTGCTTGAAGCGCCAGTCCCAGATCTCCTCGTTCTTCAGCTCGTAGCGCTTGGTCTGCGCCGGCCGCCCGAGCAGATTGCGCACCTCTTGCTGGTCGAGCCCCGGCTGCACGCGGGCGAAACTGTCGGGGCTGAGCAGTTGCCGCAGCGAACTCATCTTGCCGTCGGGGCCAATGGTGATGACGTAGTTGGTCCAGCCCTCGGGCTGGCGCGGATAGTCGAAGACACGCGAGCCGTCGGGCAGCGTGGTGATGGTGACGGGGTCGCCGAACTGCTGGCGCACCTGGACCTCGGTGGACACGCCCTCCTCCAGTTGTGCCACGCGTTGCGGGTCGCAGCCCGTCAGCCACGGCAGCGACAGCAGCGCCGCGGCCGCCACGGCGGCCAGGGCAGCCCTTCCCCACGGCGATCGCGTCAGTTCCATGCCCAGCCCCCGGCTAAAATCAATGTTCCGCATTCTGCCCCCCGCCGCACCGGCCGCCCCCATGCCTTTCCTCTGGAAGCCCTACAAGTCCGACGTCACGAACTTCATCGAGGAGCTGAAGGCGAAGAAGCCCAGCCTCGAGGACGAACAGCGCGCCGGCCGCGCCTTGTTGTGGGACCGCCCGCTGGACCGCAGTGCGCTGGCCGAATGGAAGGACGCGAAGGTGCCACAGCAGCCCTACGTCTACCAGACCAAGACCGGTTCCTGAGCCGCCGGCGTTGGACACGCCCGAACTCGCTGCCCACAGCGGCGACATCCTCCCCGACGTGGTGGACCAGGTGGCCGTCGCACGCCTGTATGGCGAGCCGCTGTTCAGGCTGCCGCACGACCTGTATATCCCGCCCGATGCGCTGGAGATCTTCCTCGAGGCCTTCGAGGGCCCGCTGGACCTGCTGCTGTACCTGATCCGGCGCCAGAACTTCAATATCCTCGACATCCCGCTGGCCAGCGTGACGCGCCAGTACCTGGACTACGTGGAGCAGATCCGCCGCCACAACCTGGAATTGGCCAGCGAATACCTGCTGATGGCGGCGATGCTGATCGAGATCAAGTCGCGCATGCTGCTGCCACCGAAGAAGAGCGCCGACGGCGGCGAGCCCGAGGACCCGCGCGCCGAACTCGTGCGCCGGCTGGTGGAATACGAGCAGATCAAGCTCGCCGCGGCCAAGCTCGAACAACTGCCATTGATCGGCCGCGACTTCCTGCGCGCCCAGGTGCACATCGAGCAAAGCCTGCAGCCGCGCTGGCCCGAAGTCGACGCCGAAGACCTGCGCCAGGCCTGGCGCGAGATCCTGCAGCGCGCGCGCCTCACCCAGCACCACACCATCACGCGCGAACAGCTCTCGGTGCGCGAGCACATGAGCATCGTGCTGCGCCAATTGCAAGGTCGCCGCTTCGTCGAATTCCACGACCTCTTCGACACCAAGCGCGGCACACCGGTGCTGGTGGTGACCTTCATCGCCATGCTCGAGCTTTCGCGTGAGCACCTGGTGGAGGTGACGCAGGCCGAGGCCTTCGCGCCGATCTACGTGCGGCTGGCCTACACGCCAAGCTGAGGGCCGGCGCGCGGCAACGGCGGCTTCAATGCAGGCGGCCGCTGCCGCCCGGCCCGCGCTTGGGCGCAGCGGCAGCGCCCGCCCGGCCCTCGGCATTGGCCAGCAGGTCCTTGCCGCTGACGCCGGCGAACAGCGCCGCCGCGCGCACCTTGATTTCCAGCAGTTCGCTCGCGCTCACCGAATACTGGCCAGTGGTGCGGTTCACGTCGATGCGGAATTCGACGTCCTTGCCTTCGTTGGACAGCATGCCGCTGGTGAATTCGTAGTCCTCGCTCTCCCAGGGCAGGCCGCGCGCGTCGGCGTCGTAGTCCTGGTAGGCCACGCGGTGGATCTCGCCGCTGGCCAGATTGAGCAGGCCCGTGGATACGATGACCTCGTCGCTCAGTTCGTCGGAAATCGTGATCGGCACTTTCAGGTCCACGGCGCTCACCTTGCTGTTCAAAGACGGCGATTCTGCACGCCGCCCCATGGCAGCGCAGGCCGGCCTCAGTGCGCCTGGTGTCAGTGCGCCTGGTCCCAGTTCGGCCCCACGCCCACTTCGGCCAGCAGCGGCACCTTGAGTGCCGCCACACCGGCCATCAGCCGCGGGATGGCTTCCCTGGCCCAGGCCAGTTCGGCGTCGGGCACTTCGAGCACCAGTTCGTCGTGCACCTGCATCACCATGCGCGTGGCGCGCCGTTCGCTGTCCAGCGCGCCCTGCACGGCGATCATCGCCAGCTTGATGAGGTCGGCCGCCGTGCCCTGCATGGGCGCATTGATGGCCTGCCGTTCGGCGCCGGCGCGCAGCGGGCCGCTGCCGGCGTTGATCTCGGGCAGCCACAGCCGGCGGCCGAAGACCGTTTCCACATAACCCTGCTCGCGCGCCTTCACGCGCGTCTCGTCCATGTAGCGCCTGACACCGGCAAAACGCGCGAAATATTTGTCGATGTAGTCCTTG
>JAABPT010000027.1 GCA_011391855.1 Burkholderiales bacterium | reverse complement strand
CGCCGTCGATCGGCGAACGGATGGCGGCCTTGGACAGGTTGGTCTCGTTGCTGGACAGCGTGGCCCGGGCCTGCGCGACATTGGCCTGCGCGCTGGCGATAGTGGCTTCGCCGCGCGCCGCAGCGGCCTCGGCGGCCGCCAGTTCAGTGGCCGAAGGCACCAGGCCCTGGCTGCGCTGGTAGACGTCACGCAGCCGCGCCAGCGTATCGCGGGCCTCGGTGGCGGTGGCGCGGGCCTGCGCAAGCTGGGCCTCGGCGGCGGCCAGCGCGGCACGCGAGCCCAGGGCCTGGTCGCGCAGGCGTGAGTCGTCCAGCTCCACCAGCACCTGGCCCTTCTTCACGCGGTCGTTGACGTCGACATGCACGCGCGACACCGTGCCCGAGAGTTCGCTGCCGATCGCCACCTGCGTGGTCGGCTGCAAGGTGCCGTTGGCGGTGACGGTGACGGTGAGCGCGCCGCGCGTCACCGCCTGCGTCGTGTACTGCGGCGCGGCCGCGGCCTGGCGCTGGCCGAACCAGAACCACGCGCCAGCGGCACCGGCCGCCAGCAGCACCAGCGCGGCCCAGAGCGTGCGGCGCCGCCACCAGGGGCGCGGCGCACCCGTGGGGCCCAGCAGGGACTGCAGTGCGGCGTCGGCGTCGGCGTCGGTGGCGGGGTCGGGGTCGGGGGTGCTCATCGCGTTGTTTCTTCTTCGGGGATCTGTGTCCAGCCGCCGCCCAGCGCCTTGTACAGGCGCACATGGTCGGTGGCCAGCGTGGTGGTGGTGCCGGCCAGGCTGTCGTCGGCCAGCAGCAGGGTGCGCTGGGTCTGCAGCACGTTCTGGAAGTCGACCAGGCCGCTGCGATAGCGCAGGTCGGCCAGCGTGGCGGCGGCGCGGGCCGACGTGGTGGCGGCCAGCTGCGCCGACAACTGCTCGCGCGTGGCGTTCAGGGCCACCAGCGCATCCTCCACCTCCTGCAGCGCTGCCAGCACGGTGGCGCGGTAGCCGGCCGCGGCCTCGTCGCGCGCCGCCTCCTGTTGCCGCACTTGCGCCTGCAGCCGCCCGGCGTCGAAGACGGGCACGCTGACGCTGGCCAGCAGCGAAGCGACACCGGCGCCGCTGCCCAACGCACCCAGGCTGAGCGCATTGAGCCCGATCGAGCCGCCGAGCTGCAGGCTGGGCAGGCGCGCTGCATCGGCCTGCTCGACGCGCTCGGTGGCGGCCAGCCACTGCTGCTCGGCAGCCAGCACGTCAGGGCGCTGGCGCAGCACCTCGGCCGGGATTGCCAGCACCAGGTCGGGCGGCGCGGCCGGCAGCGCGACGGCAGCCCCTGCCGGGGGCGCCAGCTCGGCGTGCAGCGTACCCGGGGCGCGACCGGTCAACACCGCCAGCGCATTCATCGACTGGGCCGAACTGCCGGCCAGCAACGGCAGCTGCGCACGCACCTGCTCGACGGCGGTGCGCGCCTGTTCCACGTCCAGCTGCGTCACCAGCCCGGCTTCCTGGCGCCACTGCGTGATCTGCAGCGTCTGCTGCTGGCTGGCGAGGTTGCGCCGCGCGATGGCCTCACGCGCCTGCGTGCCGCGCAATTGCAGCAGCGTCAGCGCCACCTCGGCGGCGACCGCGACGCGGGTCTGCGCCAGCGTCAGCGTGCTGGCACGTGTGCCGGCCTCGGCCGCGCGAACGCCGGCGGCGCCGGCGCCCCAGAGGTCCAGCTCCCAGCCGGCGTCCAGAGTGGCGCGGTATTGCTCGCCGCTGTCGCGGCCTTCGACCCGGCTGGCCTGCGCCGAGCCACTGCCCGTGACGTTGGGGCCCAGGTTGGCTTCGGCCAGCAGCCGCTGCGCGCGCGCCTGGCGCAACCGCGCCTGGGCGACGGTGACGCTGGTGTTGAACTGCAGTGCCTGCTCGACCAGCAGTGGCAGCGCCGGGTCACCGAAGCGCGACCACCAGGCCGAGAGGTCGCTGGTTTGCGCGCCGGCCACGGTGGCGGTCCAGGCGGTTGGCGTCGGGTCGGGCCAGGGCGCGTCTGCGGGTTGCTGCAGCGAGGCGCAGCCCACCACTCCCAGCATCGAGAGTGCCGAGAGCAGCCTCTTCGACGAGGGAAATTTGTCAGGCTCGGACATATTCGCTGGAACGCATCTCCATCACCGCAACCGCAGTGCCTGAGGGCATGGTGCGCTCATTGGGTTGCTGCCACATGGACGCGTGTCAATTCTTGTGAAGATCGGCCCGGTCCGCGGGGCTGCGTCCGGGGGTGCCGGTCGCGTCAGAAGCGCCGCGCTATTGGAACGCCACCTCGGCAAAACTGCGCAGCTTGCGGCTGTGCAGGCTGCCCGGCCGTTCCTGGCGCAGCAGCTCGATGGCGCGCATGCCGATGCGCAGGTGCTGGTCCACGCGTTCGCGGTAGAAGGTGTTGGCCATGCCCGGCAACTTGATCTCGCCGTGCAGCGGCTTGTCGCTCACGCACAGCAAGGTGCCGTAGGGCACGCGGAAGCGAAAGCCGTTGGCGGCGATGGTGGCGCTTTCCATGTCCAGCGCCACGGCGCGGCTCTGGCTGAAGCGGCGCTCGGGGTTGCTGCTGGCGCGCGCCGGCAACAGTTCCCAGTTGCGGTTGTCGGTGCTGGCCACGGTGCCGGTGCGCAGGATGCGCTTGAGCTCGTAGCCCTTGATCTGCGTGATGTCGGCCACGGCCGTTTCCAGTGCCACCTGCACTTCGGCCAGCGCGGGAATGGGCACCCACAGCGGCAGGTCTTCGTCGAGCACATGGTCCTCGCGCATGTAGGCGTGGGCCAGCACGTAGTCGCCGAGCTGCTGGCTGTTGCGCAGCCCGGCGCAGTGGCCCAGCATCAGCCAGGCGTGCGGGCGCAGCACGGCAATGTGGTCGGTGATGGTCTTCGCGTTGGCCGGGCCGACGCCGATATTGACCATGGTGATGCCGCTGCTGTCGGGCCGCACCAGGTGGTAGGCCGGCATCTGCGGCAACCGCGGCGGGGCGATGCCGAGGCCGTCGCCGGGTTGCACCGGTTTGCCGGTACGACGGGTGACCACGTTGCCGGGCTCGACGAAGGCGTCGTAGTCGCCCGCCGGGTCGGCCATGCGCTCGCGGCCGAGCTTGATGAATTCGTCGATATAGAACTGGTAGTTCGTAAACAGCACGAAATTCTGAAAATAGTCCGGCTGCGTGCCGCTGTAGTGGCGCAGGCGGTGCAGCGAATAGTCCACGCGCGGCGCCGTGAACAGCGCCAGCGGATGCGGCTCGCCCGGCTGGGGGTCGTGGGTGCCGTTGGCGATGCCGTCGTCCATGGACGCCAGGTCGGGCAGGTCGAACAGGTCGCGCATGCGCAGGCGCCGCTGCGGCGGCAGCGAACCTTCCAGGTGGTCGTTCTCGGCCAGCGAGAAGTGCACCGGAATGGGCTGCGTACTGGTGCCCACCTCCAGGGGCACGCCGTGGTTTTTCAGCAGCAGCCGGAACTGCTCCAGGTAGTAGTCGCCGAAGAGGTCTGGCCGTGTCAGCGTGGTCTCGTAGTGGCCGGGACCGGCCACGAAGCCGTAACTCAGCCGCGAATCGGCACGCGCCACGGTGTCGGTGCGCACGCGCACGAAGGGGTAGCAGGCACGCACGTGCTGGCCGTCGTCTTCACCGGCCACGAAGCGCTGCAGCGCGCTGCGCAGGTGCCCGATGCTGCCGCGGTAGATGGTCTGGACGAGGGCCAACGCGTCCTCGGCGTTGTCGAAGCGGGCCGGAGCGATATACGGGGGCGTGTGCATGACGGCATTGTCGGCCAGCCTGCGCCCACGGCGCTCAGCGATCAGGCGCTGGCGAGTGTCAGCCGATCGACCTGCCCGGCGGTCAGCGCCAGCCGAGCCGCGCCGGCCAGTTCCTGCCACTGCGCCACCGAGGTGGCGCTGACGATGGGTGCGGTGATGCCGGGCTGCGCGATCTGCCAGGCCAACGCCACCTGGGCCGGGGTGGCGCCGAGCTCTTCCGCCACGCTGTCCAGCGCGGCCAGGATGCGCAGGCCGCGTTCGTTCAGGTAGCCCTTGACGCCGCCGCCGCGCGGGCTCTGGCCCAGGTCGGCCTCGCTGCGGTACTTGCCGCTGAGGAAACCGCGCGCCAGGCCGAAGAAATTGATCACGCCCAGGCCTTCGGCCAGGCACAGCGGCTGCAGTTCGGCTTCGAAGGGCGCGCGGTCGGCCAGGTTGAACAGCGGCTGCAGCGTCTCGTAGCGCGGCAGCCCGAGCCGTGCGCTGGTCGCCAGCGCATCGGCCAGGCGCGCTGCGCTGTGGTTGGACGCACCGATGGCGCGCACCTTGCCTTCCTGCATCAGTTCGGCGAAGGCCGACAGCGTCTCTTCCAGCGGCGTGGCCGCATCGTCGTCGTGGCTCTGGTAGAGGTCGATGTGGTCGGTTTGCAGGCGGCGCAGCGAGTCTTCCACGGCCTGCCGGATCCAGCGCCGGCTCAGGCCCGCGCGGCCCGAGCCTTCGTCTCCCATCGGCTTGCCCACCTTGGTGGCGATGAGCACGCGGTGGCGCTTGCCGCTGGCCGCCAGCCACTGGCCGATGAGGGCTTCGCTTTCGCCACCGCTGTGCCCGGGCGCCCAGCGCGAGTAGATGTCGGCGGTGTCGACGAGGTTGAAACCGCCGTCGACGAAGGCGTCGAGCAGGTCGAACGAGGTGGCCTTGTCGGCGGTCCAGCCGAAGACATTGCCGCCGAAGGCCAGCGGCGCGGTGGCCAGGCCACTGCGGCCGAGGGGTCGGAAATGCATGGGCGGGTTCTCCGGGACGCTGACTGGCGTCAGAGAATGTAGCGCGAGAGGTCTTCGTTCTTCGCCAACTCGGCCAGGCGGTCGTCCACCGCCCGGGCGTCCAGCACCACCGTCTGGCCGCTGCGGTTGGGGGCGTCGAAGCTCACCTCGTCGAGCAGCCGCTCCATCACCGTGGCCAGGCGGCGGGCGCCGATATTCTCGGTGCGTTCGTTCACGTCGAAGGCAATCTGCGCCAGCCGGCGCACCGCTTCGGGCTTGAAGTCCAGCGTCACGCCTTCGGTGGCCAGCAGCGCGGTGTATTGCTTGACCAGGCTGGCCTGCGTGCTGGTGAGGATGGCTTCGAAGTCTTCCACGCTCAGCGAGCCGAGTTCGACGCGGATCGGGAAGCGGCCCTGCAATTCGGGGATCAGGTCGCTGGGCTTGGCCAGGTGGAAGGCGCCGCTGGCGATGAACAGCATGTGGTCGGTCTTGACCATGCCGTACTTGGTATTGACGGTGGTGCCCTCCACCAGCGGCAGCAGGTCGCGCTGCACGCCCTGGCGGCTGACCTCGGCACCGCCATGTTCCTGGCGCGACGCCACCTTGTCGATCTCGTCGATGAAGACGATGCCGTTGCCTTCGGCGTTGGCCAACGCGGCGGCGCGGATCTCGTCCTCGTTGACCAGCTTGCCGGCTTCCTCGTCGATCAGCAGTTGCAGTGCCTGGCCGATCTTGAGCTTGCGCGACTTGCGCTTGGCGCTGCCCATCTGGCTGAACAGGCCCTTGAGCTGTTCGGCCATCTCCTCCATGCCCTGCGGGCCCAGGATTTCCAGCGACGGCTTGGCCTCAGCGACCTCGATGTCGACCTCCTTGTCGTCCAGGCTGCCTTCACGCAGCCGCTTGCGCATCACCTGGCGCGCCGTGTTGTCGGCCGGTGGCGTGTCGCTCGTGAAGCCCGGCGTGCTGCGCGGCGGGGGCACCAGGATGTCGAGCACGCGCTCCTCGGCGGCGTCCTCGGCGGCGGCGCGCTTGGTGCGCATCTGGCGTTCGCGCTCTTCCTTCACCGCCACGTCGAGCAGGTCGCGGATGATGGTGTCCACGTCCTTGCCGACATAACCCACCTCGGTGAACTTGGTGGCCTCGACCTTGATGAAGGGCGCGTCGGCCAGCCGCGCCAGGCGGCGCGCGATCTCGGTCTTGCCCACCCCGGTGGGCCCGATCATGAGAATGTTCTTGGGCGTGATCTCGGCACGCAGCTTTTCGTCCACCTGCTGGCGCCGCCAGCGGTTGCGCAGCGCAATGGCCACCGCACGCTTGGCCTTGTGCTGGCCGACGATGTGGCGGTCGAGTTCGGAGACGATTTCCTGCGGGGTCATGCTCATTCGAGACTCTCGACCGTGTGGTGCTGGTTGGTGTAGATGCACAGGTCGCCGGCGATTTCGAGCGAGCGCTTGACGATCTGCGCCGGCGTCATCTCGGTATGGTCCAGCAGCGCGCGCGCAGCGGCCTGCGCGTAGGCGCCGCCGGAGCCGATGGAGACGATGCCGTATTCGGGCTCCAGCACGTCGCCGTTGCCGGTGATGATGAGCGAGCACTCGCGGTCGGCCACCGCCAGCATGGCTTCCAGCCGGCGCAGCACGCGGTCGGTGCGCCAGTCCTTGGTCAGCTCGATGGCGGCGCGCTGCAGGTGGCCCTGGTGCTTTTCCAGCTTGGCCTCGAAGCGCTCGAAAAGTGTGAAGGCGTCGGCCGTGGCGCCGGCAAAGCCGGCCAGCACCTGGTCGCGGTGCAGCTTGCGGACCTTGCGCGCGCTGGACTTGACGACGATATTGCCCAAAGTGACCTGGCCGTCGCCGCCCAGCGCTACCAGCGGCCCGCGGCGCACGCTGACGATGGTGGTGCCGTGATAGTTTTCCATGAGTCGTTCAGAGGTGGGGCCGTTGCGGCCCGGATCAAGCCGGCCGCGCGCGGTCAGACCTTCCTGACCTGAACCTTGGCATGCTCGTTGATGCCCATGGCGCCGAAGAACAGCGCCACCAGGCGGTGGGCGTCGACAAAATGGACGGCCCGATTTTCATTGCGTCGCGACAGCACCCAGTTCAGCAGGTCGCCGGCGGCGATGAAATCGACGCGGATCAACCGTGCGCACGAGACGCTGACCACCGGCGCCGTACCGAGCTGGCCCTGCAGCCGGGCCAGCGTGGCTCCGATATCGCCCACCAGCTGCCCCGACAGTTCCACGTGCGCCATCTCCACGCCGCTCGTCGGGCTGTCGATCAGGCCCGACTCCAGGAAACTGGTCGAGACCTCGCTCACCATCGAAAGCGAAGGCGTGCGCGTGGCCAGCCCCGAGCCGCTGATATGCACCTTGCAGCGCGCCGCCTCCCACGAAGGCGGCGACACCTCGTAGGTGACGCAGTAGTCGATGGCAGCCTCGTCGAACTGGTCGGCGCGGTTGGCCAGGCGCAGCGCGTCCAGGCGCGTCAGCCAGAAGGCCGGGTCGGCGTCGCGCGCACCGGTGGGCGCTTCTTCCTGCAGCACGTGGAACAGGCGGTCGCCGGCCAGCCAGCGTATTTCCAGCGCCTGGCCGGCCCACAGGCGGAACAGCGCCGACAGTTGCATGGCGGCTTCGGCGTCCACGCCGCGCAGCTGGCTCCAGTCGAAGACCCAGGGCAGCGGCATCTGCAGCGTCTGCGAGCGCAGCCGCGCCACGGCGTCGATGTCGAGCAGCTCCGGGCAGATCCAGCCCACGTCGCCCAGGGCCGAGTCGCGATGTCGGGCCAGCGGCTCATCGGCCAGTGCGTCGGCCACCAGTTTGGGCAGCGAATACCACTGCGGCGCCGACCAGCCGAACTGCTGCGCATATTCCACGGCCAGGCTCTCGAAGCGCTGCTGCTGGCCGGTGGCGCGGTACAGGTCGAACAGCACCAGCCAGGTCTCGGCGTGCTGGGCGCGCGCGCCGCTGGCGCCGGTGATGCGCTGCAGGGCTTCCTCGCACTGCGCGAAGTCGGCATTGGCGAAGGCGATCACGGCTTCGTCGAGCTCGGGGTCGTGCACGACTTCGCTGACCTCCACCTCGAACGGGCTGCGCAAGTCGCTGCTCGCGCCGGCCGCTGCGGGGGCGGCGCTGCCGAAGGACACCGACTTGAGCGGGGCCAGCGGGGGCAGGCCGCCGGACATCTGCACCGGCGCCGGCGCGGCGACCGGCGGCAGCGGATAGTCGGGCAGCGGCGGCAGCGGCGGCAGCGACTCGCCGTCGTCGAGCACGCCGCCGCCAGTGCTGGGCGGCGCCCCGCGGCGCGGCAGCGGTGCCGGTTGCGTGGCGGTGTGCTGCAGACCGATGGGCTTGCGCACGGTGGTGGTGAATCCGGCGTCGCCCACCATCTGCTGCTCGATCTCGTCGATCTTGGCCTTCACGCCGTCGGTGCGGGCCAGGTTGCTGTCAGGCAGCCGGGCCTCGGAGTCGTCGATGCGCGAAGAGCCGCCCAGCGCCGCCAGCTGTTCGGGCGAGAGACCCTCGCGGCGCACGCGGCGCAACATGTCGAATTCGCGCTTGCGCACGAAGTCGTTGCGCCGCTTGCGCTCGATCATGGCCTTGAGCTCGGACTTCTCGAGCTCGAGTTCGCGGGTCTCGTCCTGGCGGGTATTGAGCTCGGTCCAGTCGGTGGCGGGGTTCGCGACGAACCGGACCACCTTGCGGAAGAAGCTCTCGTTCTCGGCCATGTGGCAAATGGTAACCGGGGGGTCGCTGCGGCCGCGCTCGCTCGGGGCCCTGCCGGTCAGTCGCCGAACATCTTCTGCTTCAGTTCACGCCTTTGCTGGGCTTCCAGCGACAAGGTGGCGGTGGGCCGGGCGAGCAGGCGCTGCAGGCCGATGGGTTCGCCGGTTTCGTCGCAATAGCCGTAGTCGCCGCTGTCCAGCCGGGCCAGCGACTGCGCGATCTTCTTCAGCAGCTTGCGTTCGCGGTCGCGCGTGCGCAGCTCCAGCGCATGCTCTTCCTCGATGGTGGCGCGGTCGGCCGGATCGGGCACGATGGAGGTGTCCTCGCGCAGG
>JAABPT010000026.1 GCA_011391855.1 Burkholderiales bacterium | reverse complement strand
CCTGGTGTGGGGCCTGATCGCGTCGATGTTCGTCGCTGCGGTGATGCTGCTGATCATCAACATCCCGCTCGTAGGCGTCTTCGTCAAGATCCTGCAGGTGCCCAACTGGATGCTGGTGCCCGGCATCCTGGCCGTCAGCGCGGTGGGCGTGTACGCCGTGCACGCCACCACCTTCGACCTGGTGCTGATGACGGTGCTGGGCCTGCTGGCCTACCTGCTGCGCAAGCGCGGCGTACCGATGGCGCCGCTGATCCTGGGCTTCGTGCTCGGCGACATGATGGAGCAGAACCTGCGCCGCGCGCTGTCCATCACCAACGGTGAACTCGGCGTCCTGGTCGAGAGCCCCATCTCGATCGGGCTGTGGGTGGGCGCGGCCGTCATGGTGCTGGTGCCGCCGCTGATGCGCGCCGTGGCCCGGCGCCGTGCCGCTCAGCCCGGCTCGGGCGCGATGCCCTCGGCGTAGTCGTACAGCGCCTCCAGCAACGCCTGGCCGCGTTCGTCAGCCGTCTCGGCCAGCGCGTCGATGCGCTCGAAGAAGGCCGCCAGCGTGAGTGCGCCGCCGGCACCGCCGTGCAGTCGTTCCACGCGGTGCTGCAGCCAGCGCGCCTGCTCGGCTTCGTCCAGCGTCTCGGGAAAGTTGCGCGCGCGGTAGCGAAACAGCAGTTCCTCCAGCCGGCCGTCGTGGAAGGCGGGCCGCTTGGCCGCCAGTTGCGCCGGGTTCAGTTCGCGCAGGCGCTGCAGCGTGCGGCGGTCCTCGTTGCCGACGAAACCGCCGTACAGGTCTTCGTCGACGTCCGGGGCCTGCGTCTCGGCGGGGCGCTTGAAGACCTGCGGCCACAGGGGGTCGAGGGTGCGGCCCAGCGCCGCGGCATGGTGCGCATTCTGCAGCGCCGCGTCCACATCCAGCCCCCAACGCTGTGCCGCGCTGCCCAGCGTCTTCAGGTTGCCGATGACGATGGGCGACTTGTTGACGTGGAGGGTCTTGATCGGCAGGCGTTGCTCGCCCTCGGGCAGTTCGTCCTGCCGCGTGTAGAGACGCCGGCGCACGGTCTCGGCGTCCAGGCCAGCGAGTTGCCGCGGGTCTTGCGCCAGGTCCCAGACGATGAGCTCGTTCTTGTTCGTGGGGTGCGGGGCGAGTGGCCACACGATGGCCAGGCAGCCGCGTTCCACCGGGTAGCGGCCCGACAGATGTACGAACGGGCGGCCGCTGCCGATCTCGGCCCACACCGCGTCCTTCTTGCGCAGCTTCAGGCAGAAGTCCCACAGCTGTGGCTTCCGTGACTTGATCAACCGCGCCAGCGCCAGCGTGGCGCGCACGTCCGACAGCGCATCGTGCGCCGCCTCGTGGGCCAGGCCGTTGGCGGCGGTGAGATGCTCGAGCCGGAACGACGGCCGGCCCTGCATCGGGCCTTCTGGGTAGGTCGGCCACTCGATGCCCTCGGGCCGCAGCGCCCAGGTGCAGCGCACCACGTCCATCAGGTCCCAGCGGCCGCAGCCGTTCTGCCACTCGCGTGCATAGGGGTCGATCAGATTGCGCCAGAACAGAAAGCGCGTCACCTCGTCGTCGAAGCGGATGCTGTTGTAGCCCACGCCGTTGGTGCCGTCGCGCGCCAGTTCGGCTTCGATGCGGGCGGCGAATTCGTGTTCGGGCAGTCCTTGCCGCAGCGCGTGCTGCGGCAGGATGCCGGTGAGCAGCACGCTTTCGGGGTCGGGCAGGGTGTCGGGCGCGGGGCGGCAAAACCACATCACCGGTGCGCCGATCTCGTTCAATTCGGCGTCGGTGCGCAGGCCGGCAAATTGCACCGGCCGGTCGCGCCGCGGCACCACGCCGAAGGTCTCGTAGTCGTGCCAGAAGAAGCTGAACTCGGCCATGCCGCTAACGATAGCGCAAGGCCCGGCCGCCATCTCGGGCGGTGCGGCACCCTGGCCCGGCTGCCCCAGGCTGTCGTGCGTCAGCGTGCCGGTTGCAGCCGCAACTGCAGCCGGCGCAGCGTGCGCCAGCTCCACCACAGCTTCCAGCCCCAGCGCCACACGCGGCGCGGCCGCAGTACCGCCACCACTACCACGGCGGCGATGGGTGCCGCCGGGTTTGCACGCAGCCAGCGCCAGCCCTCCTGCACACGGTCGGCCAATGCCAGCGGGCGCCGCAGCACGGCGCTGGCGTCGGTGGCCAGGCGGCCGCGCAGTTCAGTGCTGCGCAGCAGCAGCACCTGCTGGCGCAAGGCGAGCGCCGTGGCGCGCTGGCGGTTCATGGCTCCTGGCGCGGCAACTCGGCGTTGCCCAGGCCGGCGCGGTCGCGCCGCAACTCGCCCAGGGTCAGCGCGAAGGGCCCGCCGTTGCCGGCCTTCAACTCTTCACGTGCACGGCGCAACAGCCACCAACCACCGCCCGCGAAGAGCAGCGTCAGCACGCCGACGGCCTGCAGGCGGTAGCCTTCCTGGAACAGCAGCACCACGAAGGCGATGGCCAGCACCAGCGCCAGCGACGCCAGCACCAAGCCGACGGCGGCCAGCACCACGGCGTCGTACAGACGCAGCTTTTCCTGTTCGAGTTCGCTGCCGAACAGTTCCAGCCGCACCTGCACGATCTCGACGCCAGTGTCGATCAGCCGGCGCAGCGACTGGAACAGGCCGCCCGTGGCGGCAGGGCCGGTCATGACCGGCAGCAGCTCAACGGCGGCCGATCAGCAGGCCGACGACCAGGCCCACGCCGGCACCGACCGCGATCGCCTTCCAGGGATGGTCGTGCACATAGTCGTCGGCGGCATGGCCGGCGGCCTTGGCCTTCTCGGTGGCGCTGGCCTGCAGCGTGAGCAGGCTGTGCTTGGCGTCGGCCAGGCGCTGATTCAGGCGATCGCGCAACCCGGCGGTGCTTTCACCCACGTCGTCGGCGGTCAGCTTGAGCAGTTCCTCGGCGTCGGCCACGACCACGCGCAGGTCGGCCATGAGCTTGTCTTTCTGGGTGGCGGTGAGTTCGGACATGTGATCCTCCTGGGGTAGGGACAAACCCAACCCTACACCCAGGACCACCCCAGGGCAATTGCGAGAAATCAATTGGGGTTGATCAGACCCGTTGCACGACGACGCTGCCGATGGAGTAGCCCGCGCCGAAGGAACAGATCACGCCCAGGTCGCCCGCCTTCAGGTCGGCATGGTGCTCGTGGAACGCGATGATCGAGCCCGCCGAAGCGGTGTTGGCGTATTCGCTCAGGATGATGGGCGCCAGGTCGTCGCCCACCTCCTGCCCCACCAGGCGCTTGAGGATGAGCTGGTTCATGCCCAGGTTGGCCTGGTGCAGCCAGAAGCGGCGCACCTGAGTCGGCTCGAAACCCAGGTCGTGCAGGTGGCGTTCGATATGCGCCGCGGCCATCGGCACCACTTCCTTGAACACCTTGCGGCCTTCCTGCATGAAGGTCTTGTCGCGAGCGTCGGGGTCGGTGTCTTCGCAGCGGTTCAGGAAGCCGGCGTTGTTGCGGATGTTGTTCGAATACTGCGTCACCAGCCGGGTGCCCAGGATGCGCCAGCGGTCGCTGGACGTGGCCGTGTCCTCGGCTTCCACCACCACCGCCGTGCAGACGTCGCCGAAGATGAAGTGGCAGTCGCGGTCGCGCCACTCCAGGTGCGCCGAGGTGATTTCGGGGTTGACCACCAGCACGCATTTCGCACTGCCGCTCTTCACCGCATTGACCGCCTGCTCGATGGCGAAGGTGGCCGACGAACAAGCCACGTTCATGTCGAAGCCGTAACCGCCGGCACCCAGCGCGGCCTGGATCTCGCACGCCATGGCCGGGTAGGCGCGCTGCATGTTGGCCGCGGCGCACAGCACGCCGTCGATGTCGGCGCCGGTCTTGCCGGCGGCGGCCAGCGCCTGTTTCGCCGCGTCCACGGCGATCTCGGCCATGAGGCTGAGCGCCTCGTCGGGCCTTGGTGCGAACTTCGGCCGCATGCGCGTGGGGTCCAGCACGCCGGCCTTGTCCAGCACATAGCGCTGCCGGATGCCCGAGGCCTTCTCGATGAACTCGACGCTGGAATGCACCATCGCCGGCAGTTCGCCCGCCGCGATGCGCGGAGCATTCTTTGCGTTCTGCAAGTCGGTGTAGGCGTTGAAGGCCTGCACCAGTTCGGCATTGGTGATGACGTGCGGCGGCCGGTACAGGCCGCTGCCGGAGATGACGACGTTTTTCATGGCGCCAGAGTGTAGAACCCGCCGCAGCGGGCCCGCCACGCTACTTCTTGGCCGGGGTCTTCTTGGCGGCCGCACCGGACTGCAGCGCGTCGGACATGCCCAGCAGCACGCCGCTGACCATGGCCGTGTAGCTTTCGGCCATGACCTGCGCGGCGCGCATGGAGGCGGTGCGCGTGGTGCGCATGGCGTCCTGCATCTGCGCTGCCAGCTGCTCCGCGGTATTCGACGCCTTCGCGCCCGACAGCGTGCCACCGGCCTGCATCTTTTCCAGCGCCTGGTTCCAGGCGCCGGCCATCGGGCCGTCGACACCGGCGGCAGCCTTCTTGATGGCGGCGAACATCGTGTCCTCGAACTTGTCCAGGTCGTCCAGCGCCCTTTTCAGGTGCTTCTCGCGCAGGTCGGCGCCTTGCGACACCAGCTGGCCCAGCGCCACGCGGTTGGCATCCACGGCCTTGAGCAGGGCCTGGTCCATGCCGGCCACGGCCTGGTCGAGCAGCGCCTCGGCGTCGACCCCGCCGGTGAGGTTCTTCGCCGCACCAGTGCTGGCGGCGTCGGTCACCGACTTGAGGGCGGCGCGGATATTCTTCAGCGTGAGCTCGCGGCCCTGCAGCGAAGCCAGCGTGGCGTCGCTCACCGCTTTCTTCAGCTGGGCGCCCTGTTGCGCGGTGGCGGTCTCGAAGGCTGAAATCAGTGCGTCGGCGTCGAACATGGGCTTGGCCATGGGGGGTCTCCTGGTGGGTTGTGGGGCGATGCTCTCACCGCGGGCGGCGCAGGGCAAGCGGGGCCGGCGCCCGGCGTGGCAGTCTCGGTTCAGCCCGGCGCGCGGGCCGTGTAGGAGGCGTAGACGCTGGTCTTGCCGTCCTTGCCCAGCAGCAACACCGAATAGGCGTCGCGCCGGCCGCCATAGGCGGGCGTGTCCATGCCGGGCGAACCGATCGGCATGCCCGGCACCACCAGGCCCACCGCCGGCGGGCGTTCGCGCAGCAGGCGCTGCACCTCGCTGGCCGGCACGTGCCCTTCGATGGTGTAGCCGTCCACCAGCGCGGTGTGGCAGGAGCCCAGCTTGGCCGGCACACCCAGGCGCTGGCGCGCGGCGACATTGCCCACGTCGTAGGCGCGCACGTCGAAACCGTTGGCCTTCATGTGCGCGATCCAGTCGTGGCAGCAGCCGCAGCTGACGTCCTTCCAGACTTCCACCAGCGGCGACTTCGCACGGCCGAAAGCCGGCAGCGCCAAGGCGGCGGTCAGGGTGCCCAGCAGGCGCCGGCGATTCAGCTTCGATTCCATCAACGTACTCCTGCAGGTCAGGCCGGCAGCAGCGCGGCCGGGGTCAAGAGGCGTTCGATCAGCTCACGCACGCTGCGGATCTGGCTGCCGAAGGGCAAGGCGCCGACGCCGCGGAAGAACAAGCCCTTCTTCACGTCGCCGCGCAGCGCGGCGGCCAGCTGATTGTCGATGCAGAACTGGCCCCAGCCCGGCGTGCCGTCGCGCAGCCCGCATTGCGCCAGGCAGTCGAAGGACTTGGTGCAGCGCGCCTTGGGGTGAGCCACGGCCTGCAGCTTGTCTTCGATGCGCAAGTAGGAACGCATCCAGGGCGTGGCCACCGCACGCGCCGGCAACCCGGCCACGCTGGTGAATTCCACCATCTCGTCTTCCCGCGCCTCGGCCAGCACGCGCTTGAATTCGGGGTGCGCGTCGCCCTCGGTCGTGACGGCGAACGGCGTGCCCAGCTGCACCGCCGCCGCACCCAGCGCCTGCACGCGAGCGATGTCCTCGCAGCTGCGGATGCCGCCGGCGGCAATGAGCGGGATCTCGCGCTCGATGCCGGCCGAGCGCAGGAATGCCAGCGACTGCGGGATGACGTTCTCGAATTCGAAGCGCGGGTCGTGCAGGTCGGCAATGCGCGCCGCACCCAGGTGCCCGCCGGCCAGCCGCGGGTGTTCGATGACGATCGCGTCGGGCAGCCGCTTCTTGCGCTCCCACTTCTTCACGATGAGCTGCACGCCGCGTGCGTCGCTGAGGATGGGGACGAGTGCGGCATGCGGGTGGTCCTGCGCCAGGTCGGGCAGGTCCAGCGGCAGGCCGGCGCCCACCACCACGGCGTCGATGCCGGCTTCCAGCGCCCGCTTGACCGAAGGCGCATAGGCGCTCACTGCGCGCATCACGTTGATGGCCAGCAGGCCACGGCCGCCGGCCGCTGCACGTGCTGCGGCGATCTCGCGCGAGATCGCCTCCAGGTTGACCTCGTCGATGGCCTGCTTGGCCGCTTCGCCGGGCGGCAGGCCGTGCGTGCGCGCCATCAGGTCGGGGTGGTGGCGGCGCAGGTCGACGCTGCTGATGGTGCCCACGCCACCCTCGGACGCCACCGCACCCGCCAGCCGGTGCGCCGACACGCCCACGCCCATGCCGCCCTGCACCAGCGGCAGCAGCGTGCGACCGGCCAGACGCAACGGCGCCAGGCCGCTGCGGGCCAGCAGGGCGGCCAGGCGCGCTTCCAGCAGCGGCGCGACGGCTTCCAGCGTATTCAATGCAGCACCAGCAGCGGCAGCGTGGTGCGCGCCATCAGTCTCTTCGTGTGCGAACCGAACAGCAAATCGCCGAAGGTGCCGCGGCCGTGCGTGACCATCACGATGAGGTCGCAGCCGTAGGCGGTGGCGGCGCCCAGGATGGCGTCGTCCACGCCGTCGGTGCGCTCGTACTGGCCCTGGAACGGCACGCCCTGCGCCGCGGCCTTGGCCGCGAACTGGTCCAGCACCTCGCGGGCATGGGCCTCGGTGCGGGCGAGGTGTGCCTCGGCGTCCCGCGAAAAGCCGACCGGATGCGAACCGATGCCCGGCTGCGGCGAATCGGGCTCGACGACGAAGCCGGTCACGCGCGCGCCTACCTTGCGTGCCAGTTCCAGACTGGCGTCGGTGGCGCGTTCGGACAGTTGGCTGCCGTCGATCGGCACGAGCAGGTGCTGGTACATGCGGTGCTGGCCTTGCTGGCCCGGCAAGTTGCCGAGCCTTGTGTGCAGACTGTAAGGATAGACCCATGGCCCCGTCCTTGATACCGGTCAAGCCTGCTTCGCCACCGATAATGGGCACCGAACTGCCCTCACCCCTTGGAGATGTCTGCATGACCCGCGTTTACAACTTCAGCGCCGGCCCGGCCGCGCTGCCCGAACCCGTGCTGCGCCAGGCGGCCGAAGAGATGCTCGACTGGCACGGCTCGGGCATGTCGGTGATGGAAATGAGCCACCGCGGCAAGGAATTCATTGCCATCGCCGACGAGGCCCAGGCGCTGCTGCGCGAACTGATGGCCATTCCGGCCAGCTACAAAGTGCTGTTCATGCAGGGCGGCGCCATCGCCGAGAACGCCATCGTGCCGATGAACCTGCTGCGCGGCCATGCCGGCGCCGACTACGTGGACACCGGCGAATGGAGCAAGAAGTCGATCAAGGAAGCGAAGAAATACGGCAAGGTCAACGTGGCGGCGAGCAGCGCCGACAGCGGCTACACCACGATCCCGCCGCGCGACACCTGGAAGCTCGACCCCGACGCCGCCTATGTGCACATCTGCAGCAATGAAACCATCGGCGGCGTTGAATACCACTGGACGCCCGAGGTGGGCCCTGCGCCACTGGTGGCCGACATGTCCAGCAGCATCCTGTCGCGGCCGGTGGACGTGTCCAAGTACGGCCTCATCTATGGCGGCGCGCAGAAGAATATCGGCCCGGCCGGGCTGACCATCGTCATCGTGCGCGAAGACCTCATCGGCCAGGCGCTGCCGGCCACGCCGTCGGCCTTCGACTACAAGACGGTGGCCGACAACGACAGCATGTACAACACGCCGCCCACCTATGGCATCTATATCGCCGGGCTGGTGTTCAAGTGGCTGCAGGCGCAAGGCGGGCTGGCGGCGATGGAAACGAAGAACCGCGCCAAGGCCGCGCTGCTGTACGACTACCTGGACACCACCGGTTTCTACAGCGCGCCGGTGGCCAAGGACTGCCGCAGCCTGATGAACGTGCCCTTCAAGCTGAAGGACGAAGCACTGGACAGCGCATTCCTGAAAGGCGCCGAGGCGCGCGGCATGGTGCAGTTGAAGGGCCACCGCTCGGTGGGCGGCATGCGCGCTTCCATCTACAACGCCATGCCGGTGGCAGGCGTGCAGGCGCTGGTGGCCTACATGAAGGAATTCGAGGCGAAAAATGGCTGACCGGCTGCCCATTCTGGTGCTCAACCAGATTTCTGCCAGCGGGCTTTCGCGACTGCCGGCCGAGCGTTACCGCGTCGGCAAGGACGTGGCCGACCCGGCCGCCATTCTGGTGCGCAGCGCCGACCTGCACGGCATGACCATTCCGGCCAGCGTGCGCGCTATCGGCCGCGCCGGGGCCGGCACCAACAACATTCCGGTGCCGGCCCTGTCGCAGCGCGGCGTGCCGGTGTTCAACGCGCCGGGCGCGAATGCCAACGCGGTGAAGGAACTGGTGATCGCCGGCATGCTGATCGCGGCCCGGCATATCGCACCGGCGCTGCAGTTCGTCGCCACGCTCGACCCCGCGGCGAGCGACCTGGACAAGCGCGTCGAAGACGGCAAGAAGGCTTTTGCGGGCTACGAACTGCAAGGCCAGACGCTGGGCGTCATCGGCCTGGGCAAGATCGGCTGCCTGGTGGCCGACGCCGCCATCAAGTTGGGCATGAACGTGCTCGGCTTCGACCC
>JAABPT010000025.1 GCA_011391855.1 Burkholderiales bacterium | reverse complement strand
GACGCCTCGGGCCTGGCCTCGGTGCGCGGCAAGGAAGCGGCCAAGCCCGACGACCATGTGATCCTGCCCGAGCTCATCTCCAAGGAGCCGCTCGGCCCGGCCGTGCGACGCGGTGACGACGAATTCTTCGCCATCGCCAAGTGGACGCTGAATGCGCTGCTGGAAGCCGAGGAATACGGCATCACGCAGGCCAACGTCGACCAGATGAAGAAGGACAGCAAGAACCCCGGCGTGATGCGCCTGCTGGGTTCGGGCACCGAAGACCTGGGCAAGGCGCTGGGCCTGGACAAGGAATGGGCCTACCGCGCCATCAAGGCCGTGGGCAACTACGGCGAGCAGTTCGAGCGCCATGTGGGCCCGAAGACGGCCATCGGCCTGCCGCGCGGCACCAACAACCTGTGGACCAACGGCGGCCTGATGTACGCGCCGCCGGTGCGCTGAAGCACCGGCTTTGCCTTGACGCCCCGGCACGGCCCGCACGCGCCATCGGTGGCGCGCACGGGCCGGGGCGCCGTCTGCTGAACCGGAGTTGGCCTTGAAGGAACGCGTCCCGCCCAAGAAGCACGCCTGGTCGTGGCGCAGCCGCGCTGCGCGCGGTCTCGTCTACCAGGTGCTGGCCCTGCTGGCGGTGGCCGGCGTGGTGGGCTTCCTGGCCCACAACACCCAGCAGAACATGCAGGTGCGGGGCATCCAGAGCGGTTTCGACTTCCTGGGCCAGGCCGCCGGCTTCGACATTGGCGAAACCATGATCGCCTACGACCCCAGCCAAAGCTACGGCCGGGCGTTGTGGGTGGGCGTGCTCAATACGTTGCGCGTGGCGGTCGTCGGCATCGTGCTGACCACCGTGCTGGGCGTGCTGGTGGGCATCGGCCGCTTCTCGCGCAATGCGCTGGTGCGCGGGCTGTGCTACGGCTACGTGGAACTGTTCCGCAACATCCCCATCCTGCTGCAATTGCTGATGTGGTACCTGTTCTTCGTGGAGGTGTTGCCACCGCCGCAGGCGGCCTGGAACGTGGCCGACCTGTTCTTCCTGAGCAAGGGCGGTTTCGCCTTCCCATCGCCGGTGTGGGGTGCCGGACATGCCTGGGCGGGCGTGGGTGCGCTGGCCGGCGTGGGCGCCGGCTGGTGGTGGCGGCGCCGCGCGCAGGCCGCGTTCGAAGCCACCGGGCAGGACCGCAACCGCTGGGCGGTGCCGCTGCTGGCGGTGGTGGGCGGTGCGCTGGCCGGCTGGGCGGTGGGTGGTGCGCCCAGCGAATGGTCGGTGCCCGAGCAACTGGCCTTCATGGTGGACGGCGGCATCAGCGCCACGCCCGAATTCATGGCCGTGCTGGTGGGGCTGGTGATGTACACGGCTTCTTTCATTGCCGAAGTGGTGCGCGGCGGTATTCAGTCGGTGAGCCACGGCCAGACCGAAGCAGCCAGCGCCCTGGGCCTTTCCCGCCGCCAGCAGATGCGGCTGGTGGTGCTGCCACAGGCGCTGCGCGTGATCATTCCGCCGCTGACGAATCAGTATCTGAACCTGACCAAGAATTCGTCGCTGGCAGTGGCCATCGGCTACCCCGACGTGGTCTCCATCGCCAACACCACGCTCAACCAGACCGGGCGCGCGGTGGAATGCATCGCCATCATCATGCTCGTGTACCTGTGCACTTCGCTGGGTACTTCGGCGCTGATGAATTGGTACAACAAGCGCGTCGCGATCATGGAACGCTGAAGACCATGGCCGACACCTTCCAGTCCATCGCCCCTCGCCCGGCGCCCGTGCGCACCGAAGGCTTCGTGCCCTGGGTCCGGCGCAACCTGTTCGCCGACTGGAAGAACGGCCTCACCACCGTGCTGCTGGTGGCGCTGGCGCTGTACCTGCTGCCCGGCCTGGCCCACTGGGGCCTGACGCAGGCTGTCTTCCCGGCCAACGCCGAGGCCTGCCAGGCCGCGCGCGGCAGCGGCGCCTGCTGGGGCGTGATCACCGAGAAGTGGCGCGTCATCATCTTCGGCCGCTACCCGTATGAACAGCAATGGCGGCCCGAGATCGCCACCGTGCTGATGGTGGCCGCGCTCATGCTGAGCTGCGTGCGCTGGTTCTGGAAGCCCTGGCTGGCGCTGATGTGGGTGGCCGTGCTGGCCCTCTTCTTCGGCTTGATGGGCGGCGGCGTGCTGGGGCTGGAGCCCGTGCGCACCGACCTTTGGGGCGGCCTACCGCTGACCGTGATGCTGGCCACGCTGTCCATCTTCCTGGCCTTTCCTCTTTCTGTGCTGGTGGCGCTGGGGCGGCGCAGCAAACTGCCGGCGATCCGCACCGTGTGCGTGGTCTATATCGAGCTCATCCGCGGCGTGCCGCTGATCAGCGTGCTGTTCATGGCCAGCTTCATGTTTCCGCTGTTCATGCCGCAGGGCATGACGATCGACGTGCTGGTGCGCGTGCTGGTCGGCATCACGCTGTTCGCCGCCGCCTACATGGCCGAGATCGTGCGCGGCGGGCTACAGGCCATTCCCAAGGGCCAGCTCGAGGCCGCCGCCACGCTGGGCCTCACCTACTGGCAGACGCAGCGCAAGATCGTGCTGCCGCAGGCGCTGGCGATGGTGGTGCCGAGCATGATGAACAACTTCATCAGCATCTTCAAGGACACCTCGCTGGTCACCATCGTGAGCCTCTATGAACTGACCGGCGCCTTGAGCCTGGCGCTGAATTCCGACGTGGAATGGCGGCCGTTCAAGATCGAGGCCTACCTGTTCATCACCGCCATCTATTTCACGTTCTGCTTCGCGATGAGCCGCTACAGCCTGTGGGTGGAAAAGCAGGTCAGCGTGGCGAAGACGCGCTGAGAACAACCCACCGCGAACCCGCGAAAGCCCGCCCATGAGTGACGCCATCGTCAGCTTCGAGAAGGTCAACAAGTGGTACGGCAACGCCTTCCACGTGCTGCGCGACATCGACCTCACGGTGGCGCGCGGCGAGCGCATCGTGATCTGCGGGCCTTCGGGTTCGGGCAAGAGCACGCTCATCCGCTGCATCAACGCGCTGGAGGAATACCAGGAAGGCCGCATCACGGTGGACGGCACGCTGCTCAGCGACGACGTCAAGGCCATCGAGGCCGTGCGCAAGCAGGTGGGCATGGTGTTCCAGCAGTTCAACCTGTTCCCGCACCTCACGGTGCTGGAAAACCTGACGCTGGCGCCGATGTGGGTGGGCCACCTGCCCAAGGCCGAAGCCGAGGAACGCGCGATGCAGCAACTGCAGCGGGTGCAGATCTCCGAGCAGGCGCAGAAATACCCGCTGCAGCTCTCAGGCGGCCAGCAGCAGCGCGTGGCCATCGCGCGCGCGCTGTGCCTCACGCCCAAGATCATGCTCTTCGACGAGCCGACCTCGGCGCTGGACCCGGAGATGATCAAGGAAGTGCTCGACGTGATGAGCGAACTCGCCGGCCAGGGCATGACCATGCTGTGCGTGACGCACGAGATGGGTTTTGCCAAGGCGGTCGCTGACCGCGTGATCTTCATGGACCAGGGCCAGATCGTCGAACAGAACTCGCCGCACGAGTTCTTCAACAACCCGAAGAGCGAGCGGACGAAGGACTTCCTGTCGAAGATCCTGGGGCATTGACGGCACGGGTTGCCTGCAGCCGGTGCCGTCGCGGAATGAAGGTCCTGCGCGAGCCTACGCTGGGATCACGGTCGAACGGCGGCTTTGGACTGACAACGGGCGGCCACGGCGTGGCGATCTACACCCGCGTGCGGTCCGAGGCGCCGGTGACACTTTCCCGGCTGAGCGACTGGACCTCTCAGTCAGCGGTCGGTCATCGGTCATGTCGAGAAATCAGGTCCCTGCGGCAGCGGTCGTTCGCGGGCGGCAGACGCCGACCGGGACACGATCGAGGCTGAACGGCTGCATCCGAAGGTTGCGAACTGACGCTGCCGACCCACAGCCAACGTAGGCTCAGCGAACTGGTCGGCCGGATACCTGACGGTCGCGCTTGCGCGCAGTCGAGCGCTGCATGTGACCCGCCAGCGCGACGCTTGAGGGTGTAGTGCGTTTGTACTACGATAAGCGGATGAAAACCGCCGTCATTCCTCAAGTCCGTGTCGAGCCGGAGTTGCGTGCTGATCTTGATTCCGTGCTGCTGCCCGGCGAGACGCTGACGGACTTTGTCGAGGCATCGGTGCGTCGCGCCGTCGAATTCCGTCGCGTGCAAACGGACTTCGCGGCGCGTTGCGACGCCTCGTTGGCAGCGTACGAGCGCGCCGGGATTTCCATCCCGTCAGACGTCGTCCTGTCGAAGCTGGAGGCGAAGGTTGCCGCACGGGTGAAACAGCTGCGCAAATGACGTTCAAGGTCGAGTTCACCCCTGAGGCGGATGCAGATCTGGATCGTCTGTTCGACTTCCTACTGGAGCGCGCCAAGACAGTCGAAGAGGCCCTGCGCGCCTACGACGCCGTCGCGGTCATTCGCGCGGTTGCCAACAGTCATCTATCGACTACGCCCTACAGTTACCGCAAGGTGGGTCAACGCCCGACATTGCGCGAACTCATCGTCCCACTCGGCTCCACCGGGTACGTCCTTCGTTTCGATATCCGCACTCCGGAGTTGGTTCTCGTCATCGGCGCGCGCCACCAGCGCGAAGAGGATTACCACTGACGTCCAACATGAGATCATGCATTTGGGTAGATCCGCATCCCGCTTGAGCGCCGCCGCTCATAGGTGACCGGACCCGGCCGACTGTGACCATCCTTGGATGCTCCATTTGCCACAACGGCATGGTCTGCTGAGCGGCTTGCAGACCGCAGCCCCAAGGCACTGCCCTCCAATCGTCGCGCCCTTGGTCGACCGATCACCACGCATTCAGACGGCAGATCGCGTCCTCCAGGGACAACCTGTCCAGCCGCGAGGCTCAGGCTCTGCCACGCCTCTTTGTCCGCAGCCCGAGTCGTCAGCTCTGCATCTGCAAGAGGATGGTGCGCTCGAGGCCCGCGTAGCGATGAACCAGCGCTTCGCGATACGCGGCGTTGGCCATCATCGCGAGGAAGTGCTGGCGGCTCGGGTAGCGGACCAGCAGACACTTGTCCCAGTCCTGGCTGGCATCGCCGATGAAGGTTCTGTCGATCTTTCCTTCCCACACCACGTCGGCACGGCTCACGTCGCCCACGGTTTCCACGAATGCCGTCTGGTACCTGCGGTAGGCCTCGGCACCCGAGCAGGGCGCGTGGGGAGACCCTGCGGGGTAGTTCGCTTGCTGGCGGAACTTCAGAAGATTGAGCATCACCACCGGGCCGTCGGGGCCGGCGTCACGCAATGCGCGCACCTGATCGGCCGTGGGATCAATGGATGGATCAAAATTGGCGGGACGGAAGGTCATGGGGTCGGCCCTTTCTGATGCCCCGCAGTGCATGCGCAAACCGCATTGTCGGCGCGGGCAGGATTGCAGCGATGTTGTTGGCCCGCCGGTAGGCGGCCGGCCGTGAACGACGGCAGATGGCCGTCAACGTAAGTCCGGCGATCGGCCGCGAATGGCCGGTCTCGCTGCATTGCAGTCAGCCAAGCAGTAGGCGCAAGCCTCCAGGCAGAGCCATCCGACGCTCGCCCCAGGGCTCGCACCGCTTCCTCCCCGCACGCGTGCGAAGATCCAGCCGTGCACGTTCGCGCCAGATCGCCGCCCACACCTCAGATCGGTTTCAACGATCCCTTGAACCGCTCTTTCAATGGCTCGTGCCCCAGCGGCGGAAACTCGACTTTGATCTCGGGCACCTTGCGCTCGGGAATCGCCTCCAGCAGGTGCCGGATCAGCTTCAGGCGGCCGCGCCGCTGGTCGTTGAAATTGACCAGTGTCCACGGCGCGTGCTTGGTGTGCGTGGCCTCCAACATGGCGGCGCGCGCCTTCGTGTAGTCCTCGTACTTCTCGCGCGCGGTGACGTCGATGGGCGAAAGTTTCCAGCGCTTGAGCGGGTCGGCCGCGCGTTCGGCGAAGCGCTCTTCCTGCTGCGCCTGGTCCACCGTGAGCCAGTACTTCAGCAGCAGGATGCCGTCGTCGACGAGCATCTTCTCGAATACCGGCGCCTGCTTCAGGAAGGCGGCCACCTGGTCCTGGGTGCAGAAACCCATCACGCGCTCGACGCCGGCGCGGTTGTACCAGCTGCGGTCGAAGAGCGCGATCTCGCCGGCCGCCGGCAGGTGCGGCACGTAGCGCTGGAAATACCACTGCGTGCGCTCGGCCTCGCTCGGCTTGCCCAAAGCGACCACGCGGCACTGGCGCGGATTCAAGGTGTCGGCGATGGCCGAGATGACGCCGCCCTTGCCGGCCGTGTCGCGGCCTTCGATCACCACCAACAGGCGCTTGCCGGTGTGCTGCAGCCAGCGCGCCACGTCGTTGACCTGCAGCTGCAGCGGCTCCAGTTCTTCGTAGTAGTCGGCCTTGCTCAGCCGGTCCGACTGGTCGTCGCGGTTCGACTTCGTGCCGTTCTTGCCCATGGTCTGCACCTCCGTGCCTGCGGTTATAGCGCCAACGTGACTTTCGCCCGCACGTTCAAGCGCATCGGCTGGAAAACCGTGCAAGAAAAAGCCCGCCGCGGCGTGACCGGGCGGGCTGTGCAGGACGGCGACGGGTTGCTAATTCATTTCTTGCGCAGCTTCTGGATCGCACTCAACTGCGCGGCCATGGTGGCGAATTCGCTCTGCGCCGCGGCCAGGTCGATGTCGCTCTTGGCGTTGCGCATGGCTTCCTCGGCCAGCTTCTTGGCTTCGGTGGCCTTGGCCTCGTCGAGGTCGTGGCCGCGGATGGCGGTGTCGGCCAGCACCGTCACCAGCCCGGGCTGCACTTCCAAAATACCGCCGGCCACGAAGACGAATTCCACCTCGCCGGTGTCGGCGCGCTCGATGCGCACCGCGCCGGGCTTGATGCGCGTGATCAGCGGCGTGTGGCGGGGCAGGATGCCCAGCTCGCCGCTCTCGCCCGGCAGCGCCACGAACTTGGCCTCGCCGGAGAAGATGCTCTCCTGCGCATTGACGACGTCGACGTGAATGGTGTTGGCCATCGCGGCTCCTTATTGGATCTTCTTGGCCTTCTCGAAAGCCTCGTCGATGGTGCCCACCATGTAGAAGGCCTGCTCGGGCAGCGCGTCGCATTCGCCGGCCACGATCATCTTGAAGCCGCGGATGGTTTCCTTCAGCGGCACGTACTTGCCCGGGCTGCCGGTGAAGACCTCGGCCACATGGAAGGGCTGGCTCAGGAAACGCTGGATCTTGCGCGCGCGGCTCACGGCCAGCTTGTCTTCGGGGCTGAGTTCGTCCATGCCCAGGATGGCGATGATGTCGCGCAGTTCCTTGTAGCGCTGCAGCGTGGCCTGCACGGCGCGCGTGGTGTTGTAGTGCTCCTCGCCCACCACGTGCGGGTCGACCTGGCGGCTGTTGCTGTCCAGCGGGTCCACCGCCGGGTAGATGCCCAGCGAGGCGATGTCGCGGCTGAGCACCACGGTGGCGTCCAGGTGGGCGAAGGTGGTGGCGGGCGACGGGTCGGTCAGGTCGTCAGCCGGCACGTAAACGGCCTGGATCGAAGTGATCGAACCGACCTTGGTGGAGGTGATGCGCTCCTGCAGGCGGCCCATTTCCTCGGCCAGCGTCGGCTGGTAGCCCACGGCGGAAGGCATGCGGCCCAGCAGCGCGGAGACTTCCGTGCCGGCCAGCGTGTAGCGGTAGATGTTGTCAACGAAGAACAGCACGTCGCGGCCCTCGTCGCGGAAGCTCTCGGCGATGGTCAGGCCCGTGAGCGCCACGCGCAGGCGGTTGCCCGGGGGCTCGTTCATCTGGCCGTAAACCATGGATACCTTGCTCTCGCCCAGGCTCTCCAGGTTGACGACGCCCGACTCCGCCATCTCGTGATAGAAGTCGTTGCCCTCGCGGGTGCGTTCGCCCACACCGGCAAACACCGACAAGCCCGAGTGCGCCTTGGCGATGTTGTTGATGAGCTCCATCATGTTCACGGTCTTGCCCACGCCGGCGCCGCCGAACAGCCCCACCTTGCCGCCCTTGGCGAAGGGGCAGATCAGGTCGATGACCTTGATGCCGGTCTCCAGCAGTTCCTGGCTGGGGCTCAGTTCGTCGTAGGCGGGGGCCTTGCGGTGGATGGAGGCGGTGAGCGTCTGGTCGACCGGGCCGCGTTCGTCGATGGGGTTGCCCAACACGTCCATGATGCGGCCCAGCGTGGCCTTGCCCACCGGCACCGTGATCGGCTCGCCGGTGTTGTTGACCATCAGGCCGCGGCGCAGTCCGTCGGACGAACCCAGCGCGATGGTGCGCACCACGCCGTCGCCGAGCTGTTGCTGAACTTCCAGCGTGAGCGCCGTGCCTTCGAGCTTCAGTGCGTCGTAAATATGCGGCATCTGGTCGCGCGGAAATTCCACGTCGACCACCGCGCCGATGCACTGAACGATCTTGCCTTGTGCCTGGACATTCGCCATGGTGAATAACCTCTTTGCTTCGATTCGGGGTCAGACCGCGGCAGCGCCGCCAACGATTTCACTCAATTCCTTGGTGATCGCGGCCTGCCGGGTCTTGTTGTAGATGAGCTTGAGCTCGTTGATCAGGTTGCCTGCGTTGTCGGTCGCCGCCTTCATGGCCACCATGCGCGCCGACTGCTCGGAGGCCATGTTTTCGGCCACCGACTGGTAGACCAGGGCCTCGACATAACGCGTGAGCAGTTCGTCGATGACGCTCACGGCGTCGGGTTCGTAGATGTAGTCCCAGCCGTAGGCGGCCTTCTCTTCAGTGCTTTGCTGCAGGCGCTCGGCGCCCAAAGGCAGCAGCTGCTCGATCACCGGCTCCTGCTTCATGGTGTTGATGAAGCGCGTGTAGCACAGGTGCACCGAGTCCACTTCGCCGGCCACGAAGGCGTCGAGCATGACCTTGACCGGGCCGACCAGGCGGTCGACCGGCGGTGCGTCGCCCAACTGCAC
>JAABPT010000024.1 GCA_011391855.1 Burkholderiales bacterium | reverse complement strand
AGCTTGAAGGGGAAGGCTTTGAAAACGTTCATGGTCGGGTCTTCGCTCGAAGAGTGGACGGAAAGCCGATCATCCCACCGTCGCGACCCGACGCGACAGAGGGACTTCCTCAGGCGTTGATCGCCGTCAAGGACGCCGCCAGCGCGGCCTGCAGGCGTTCGACGATGCGGTCCAGGTCGGCGTCGCTCACGATGAAGGGCGGCGCCAGCAGCACGTGGTCGCCCAGGCGGCCGTCGATGGTGCCGCCCATGGGGTAGACCATGAGCCCGCGCGCCATGGCTTCGCGGCGGATGTGGGCGTGCAGCTTCAGCGCCGGGTCGAACGGCGCCTTGGTTTCGCGGTCGGCCACCAGTTCGATGCCGCGGAAGAGGCCGCGGCCGCGCAGGTCGCCCACGTGCGGGTGCTGGCCGAAGGCGGCCTGCAGGCGTTCGGCCAGGCCGTGGCCCTGGCGCTGCACGGCTTCGAGCAGCCGGTCGCGCACCATCACCTGCTGCACCGCCAGTGCGGCGGCGCAGGCCACGGCGTGGCCGATATAGGTGTGGCCGTGCTGGAACAAGCCGCTGCCGCGCTGGAAGGCGTCGACGATGCGGCCCTGCGCCAACACCGCGCCGATGGGCTGGTAGCCGCCGCCCAGGCCCTTGGCGATGGCCATCAGGTCGGGCACCACGCCTTCCTGTTGGCAGGCGTGCAGGGTGCCGGTGCGGCCCATGCCGCACATCACCTCGTCCAGGATGAGCAGGATGCCGTGCTCGGTGCACAACTCGCGCACGCCTTGCAGGTAGCCCGGCACCGGCGTCAGCGCACCGGCGGTGGCGCCGACCACGGTTTCGGCGACGAAGGCGATGACGTTCTGGCCGCCGATCTGGTCAATGGCGTCGGCCAGTTCCTGCACCAGCCGGGCGCCGTACTGCTGCGCGCTTTCGTCGGTGCGGCGGTCGCGGTATTCGTAGCAAGGCGAGACGTGGGTCACGGCTATGAGCAGCGGCGCGAACTGCCTGCGCCGCCATTCGTTGCCGCCCACGGCCAGCGCACCCAGCGTGTTGCCGTGGTAGCTCTGCCGTCGCGCGATGAAACGCGTGCGCTGCGGCTGACCCGTTTCGACGAAATACTGACGCGCCATCTTCAGCGCCGCTTCCATGGCTTCCGAGCCGCCGCTCACGAAATACGCGTGGCTCATGCCGGCCGGCGCACGGGCCACCAGGTGGTCGGCCAGCGTCTCGGCCACCTCGGTGGTAAAGAAGCTGGTGTGGGCATAGGCCAGGCGGTCGATCTGTGCGTGCATGGCCGCCAGCACGTCGGGGTGGGCGTGGCCCAGGCAGGACACGGCGGCGCCACCCGAGGCGTCGATATAGGCGCGGCCGGTGCTGTCGAAGATCTCCACACCGCGTGCGCCCGCGGCCACCGGCAGCCGGTGCGCGAACTGGCGGTGCAAGACATGGGTGGGCTGCGTCATGGTCGGGCTCCGTGGCACTGGAGCGCCGATTCTTTCAGATGCAGCCTGGCGCTGGCTGCCGCTGGCGCCTCCCTAGAATGCCTGGATGGCCTTCGTTCACCTGCGTATCCACACCGAATATTCCGTCGTCGACAGCACGCTGCGCATCGACGCCGCCGCCGCGGCCGCACGTGCCGACGCCATGCCGGCGCTGGCCGTCACCGACCTGTCCAACCTGTTCGGCGCCGTCAAGTTCTACAAGGCCTGCCGGGGGGCGGGGGTGAAGCCGCTGATCGGCGTCGACGTCTGGATGGAGCCCCTGGCAGGTGGCGACAAGCAGGCCAGCCGGCTGCTGCTGCTGGTGCAAGACCCGCGCGGCTACCACAACGTGTGCGAACTGCTGGCCCGCGCCTGGGTGCACAACGCGCAGCGCACGCAGGCCTGGGTGAAGTGGGAGTGGCTGGAAGAACTGGGCGGCGGGCTGATTGCGCTTTCGGGCGCCGACCAGGGCGCCGTGGGCGCGGCGTTGCTGGCCGGCGACGAGGCACGCGCCGAATCACTGGCGCAGCGCATGGCCGGCCTGTTCCCGCAGCGCTTTTACCTGGAACTGCAGCGCACCGGCCTGCCCAGCCACGAAGCCCATGTGCGCGCTGCCGTGCCGCTGGCCGCGCGGCTGGGCCTGCCGGTGGTGGCCACGCATCCGGTGCAGTTTCTGGAGCCCGACGACTACGACGCCCACGAGGCGCGCGTGTGCATCGCCGAGGGCGAGACGCTGGCCAACCCGCGGCGCGTGAAGCGCTTTTCGCGCGAACAATTTTTCAAGACCCAGGCGCAGATGGAGGCGCTGTTCGCCGACTTGCCTTCGGCACTGGCCAATACGGTGCAGATCGCACGCCGCTGCAACCTGAGCCTGGTGCTCGACGAACCACGCCTGCCGGATTTCCCCACCCCCGACGGCACACCGATCAACGACTACTTCCGCGCCGCCTCGCACCGCGGGCTCGAGCAGCGCCTGGTGGCCCTGTTTTCCGATCCGGCGCGGCGCGACACCGAACGCCCGCGCTACGTCGAGCGCCTGGAGTTCGAGCTCGAGACCATCGTGAAGATGAAGTTCCCGGGCTATTTCCTCATCGTCTCGGACTTCATCGTCTGGGCCAAGGAGCATGGCTGCCCGGTCGGCCCCGGGCGTGGTTCGGGCGCCGGTTCGCTGGTGGCCTATGCCCTCTTCATCACCGATCTCGACCCGCTGCGCTATGGCCTGCTGTTCGAACGCTTCCTGAATCCGGAACGCAAGTCGATGCCCGACTTCGACATCGACTTCTGCCAGGCCAACCGCGACCGCGTCATCGACTACGTGAAAGCCAAGTACGGCCGCGACGCGGTGAGCCAGATCGCCACCTTCGGCACCATGGCCAGCAAGGCCGCGCTGCGCGACGTGGGCCGCGTGCTCGGCATGGGCTACGGCCACGTGGACAGCGTGGCCAAGCTGGTGCCGGGGCTGCCGGGCAAGACCTACACGTTGGCTCCCTTGCCCAAACCACCGGCCGACCCCGACCCGGGCGTGATCTACGTGCGCCAGGAGGTGCCCGAACTCGAGCAGCGCGAAGCCGCCGAGGAAGAAGTGGCCGAATTGCTGGCGCTGGCCACGCGCGTGGAAGGCCTGGTGCGCAACGTCGGCATGCACGCCGGCGGCGTGCTCATCGCGCCGGGCAAGATCACCGACTTCTGCCCGCTGTACCAGCAGCCCGGCAGCGACAGCGCGGTGAGCCAGTTCGACAAGGACGACGTGGAAGCCATCGGCCTGGTCAAGTTCGACTTCCTGGGCCTGGCCACGCTGACCATCCTGGAACAGGCCAAGGAGACCATCCGCGCCCGCCGCCCGGGCCGCGCCGACTTCAATTACGAGGCGCTGCCGCTGGACGACCCGCGGGTCTACAAGCTCTTCGGCGACGGCCTCACCGAGAGCGTGTTCCAGTTCGAAAGCCGCGGCATGCAAGGCATGCTGCGCGACGCCCGGCCCAGCCGGCTGGAGGACCTGATCGCGCTGAACGCCATGTTCCGCCCGGGGCCGATGGAAAACATCCCCAGCTTTTGCGCGCGCAAGAACGGCCGCGAGGAGATCCGCTACCCGCACCCGCTGCTGGCGCCGGTGCTGGCCGAGACCTACGGCATCTTCGTCTACCAGGAACAGGTGATGGAGGCGGCGCGCGTGCTCGGCGGCTATTCGCTCGGCGGCGCCGACATGCTGCGCCGCGCCATGGGCAAGAAGAAGCCCGAGGAAATGGCCAAGGAGCGCGGCAAGTTCCAGGCCGGCGCCCTGGCCCAGGGCATCCCGCAGGAGAAGGCCGACGAAGTCTTCGACCTGATGGAGAAATTCGCCGGCTATGGCTTCAACAAGAGCCATGCCGCCGCCTATTCGCTGCTGGCGTATCACACGGCCTGGATCAAGGTGCACTGCACGGCCGAGTTCTACGCCGCCAACATGAGCGTCGAAGCCGACAACACCGACAAGCTGAAGGTGCTGCTGGCCGACGCCAAGCTCTTCGGCGTGGCCTTCGAGCCGCCCGACGTGAACCGCGGCACGCTGCGCTTCGAGCCCGTCGACGACCGCACCGTGCGCTATGGGCTGGGCGCCGTGAAGGGCAGCGGACAGGGCGCGGTCGAGGCCATCGTGGCGGCGCGTGAGGGTGCCGACGGTGGCGGCGGCGGGCCCTTCCGCAGCCTGTTCGACTTCTGCGCCCGCGTCGACCGCCAGCGTGTGAACAAGCGTGCCGTGGAGGCGCTCGTCAAGGCCGGCGCCTTCGACGCGCTGCACCCCGAGGGGCAGACCGGCCGCGCCGCACTGCTGGCCAGTGTGTCGCTGGCCATGGACTGGGCCGAGACGCAGGCGGCCAATGCGCTGCAGGCGGGCCTGTTCGACTTCGGAGACACCCACGGCAGCAGCACCCAGGAGCCGGCGCTGGTGCACGTGCCGGCCTGGGACGTGCGCGAGCGGCTGCTCAACGAGAAGGCGGCGCTGGGCTTCTATCTTTCGGGCCACCTCTTCGACGCCTGGCGCGACGAGGTGCGCCGCTTCGTTCGTCGCGACATCGCCGAATTGGTGGACAGCCGAGAGCCGCAGTTGCTGGCCGGCATCGTGACCGACCCGCGCACGGTGGGCAGCCAGCGCGGCCGTGTCGTCATCTTCAAGCTCGACGACGGCAGCGAGGCCATCGAGGCGGTGGCCAGCGAGGAACTGTTCGAGGAGCGGCGCGAACTGGCGCAGGAAGACCAGTTGATCGTGGTGCAGGGCAAGCTGCAGCCCGACCGTTTTTCGGGCGGGCTGCGTCTGAACGTGACGCAGGTGTGGGACCTGCCGGCCGCCCGTGCGCGCTTCGGCCGCTACATGGCGGTGGACGTGAACGGCGGCATGCCGCCGGTGGCCGACGTGCTGCGCCTGTGGCCGCCGCGGCGCGTGGACGGCGAGCACGGCGAATTGCTGCAGGGACTGGCGGTGCGGCTGCGCCTGCAGCGGCGCGACGTGACGGCCGAGCTGGACCTGGGCGACGACGCCCGGTTCTGGCCCAGCGACGAGGCCCTGGGGCGCTGGCGCAGCATCGCGCAGGGCGGGGCGGCCACCATCGTTTACGACTGAGCTCGACGACCCATATTTACGCCCGGTTACGCCGATCGGCCTCTTGTCCGACATCGAAGTGGCCGCTCAAGGCGTTAAATCGACATCGTTGCCTCGTGGATGTCGTCATGAAACACTTCTTGAAGTTGGCCTTCGTTGCCGCCGGCCTGACCGCTTCGCTCACCGCGGGTGCGGCAGACATCGGCGTTTCGGTGCAGATCAGCGAGCCGGGTTTTTACGGCCGCATCGACATCGGTCGCTTCCCGCAGCCGCAGGTCGTGGTGCAGCAGCCGGTGATGGTGATGCCCCCTTATGCGCGGCCGCTCCAGCCCGTTTACATGTGGGTGCCGCCCGGCCACCGCAAGGACTGGAAGAAGCACTGCGGTGCGTATGGCGCCTGCGGTGTGCCGGTGTATTTCGTTGCCGACGACTGGTACGACCGGCAGGTTCAGCCCCACGCCAGGAACAAAGGCAACGACAAGGGCGAAGGCAGAGGCAAGGGCAACGGCAAGGGCAACGGCAAGGGCCACGATTGAGCTGAGCCGCCCTGACCGGCGGCGCCCGCGCCGCGGGTCGGTGGCGCCGTCGCCAGGCCCAGGCGATACATTCGGGCCATGTACGAGACGCCGCTCACTGGCCTGGTGCTCAGCGGCGGCGGGGCGCGTGCCGCCTACCAGGTGGGCGTGTTGCGCGCCCTGGCCCGCATGCGGCGCCACGCGCTGGGCCCGCTGGCTCGGCTGCGCACGCCGTTCGGCGTCATCTGCGGCACTTCGGCCGGTGCCATCAATGCTGCGGCGCTGGCTGCGCACGCCGACCGCTTCGACAGTGCCGTCGAACTGGTCACCAAGGTGTGGCAGAACTTCTCGGCCGAGCAGGTCTACCGCGCCGATTCGCTGGGCGTCATCCGCAGCGGCGCGCAATGGCTGACCATGCTCTCGGTGGGTTGGGCGATCACGCGCTGGCGCCGCGCGCGGCCGCGTTCGCTGCTCGACAACGAACCGCTGGCCGCGCTGCTGCAACGCCTGGTGCCGCTGGAACGCCTGCCGGCGATGTTCGAGCAACGCCACCTGCACGCACTGGCCGTTTCGGCTTCGAGCTATACGAGCGGCGAGCACTACACCTTCTACGACGCGGCCCATCCCGTCGAGCCCTGGCAGCGGCTGCAGCGCGTGGCGCAGCCGATGCGGCTGAGCCATGCGCACCTGCTGGCCTCGTCGGCGATTCCGTTTGTCTTTCCGGCCACGACGCTGGCCGCGCAGGGCCTGCCCGGCTGGTTCGGTGACGGCTCGATGCGCCAGACGGCGCCGCTGTCGCCGGCCATCCACCTGGGCGCGCAGCGGCTGTTGATCATCGGAGCGGGGCGCATGCAGGACTCGGTGGCGCGCACACCGCCGGTGGCCGGCGGCTACCCCAGCCTGGCGCAGGTTGCGGGCCATGCGCTTTCGAGCATCTTCCTGGACGCGCTGGCGGTGGACGTGGAACGCATGCGCCGCATCAACCGCACGCTGGCGCTGCTGCCCGACTCGGCGCTGGCCGATACGCCGCTGCGGCCGATCGAGGCCTTGCTGATCTCGCCGACGCAGCGCATCGACGAGATCGCGGCGCGCCATATCGGCGCCCTGCCGCGGCCGGTGCGCGCGCTGCTGCGCGGCGTGGGCGTCGGCGGCCAGGGCAGGGATGCGCGCGGTGCGGCGCTGGCCAGCTACCTGCTGTTCGAGGCGCCGTTCACGCGCGAGCTCATCGCCCTGGGTGTGGCGGACGCCGAGGCGCGCAAGGACGAGGTGCTGCGCTTCTTCGGCTGGGATGCGCTGCGGCCGGGGCGGCGGCGCACGGGCACCGCCGAACCCGACATCAGCCTGCCCTAGCCGTTCAGCTGCCCGTCTTGCCGGACTTCGGCGTCTTGGCGGACTTCTCGCTGCGCTCCGCCGACGCGGCCTTCTTGGCCTTGGCGGTTTCGGCGTCTGCGGCAGGCATCGTGCTGGCGTCGAAGGGCGCTCCAGCCACGGTCAGCCCGGCCTGCGACAGGCGCGCCGCGTTGCCTGGGCCGACGCCGCCGATGCGCTCGACGAGGTCGCCCCAGTTCCTGAATTCGCCGGTCTTGCGGGCTTCGACGATCTTGCCCGAAAGGCTGGGGCCGATGCCTTTGACGGTCTCCAGGTCGGCACGGCTGGCCTGGTTGGCGTCGACGGCGGCCTGGGCATTCAGCGCGAAGGCGGAGACGAGGACGGCGAGGGTGGCGAAGAGGTTGCGGATCATGATGAAGCTCCTGTTGACGTGGGTTGAGGGTTCGCTGTGGGCCCGTTGCGTTGCCTGGTGTCTGTGGCAGGTGTTGCGGGCTGGAATGAATTCTGCGAACCGGCCTCGGATGCGTCGATCCCCCGGCACGGGGCAAGGCGAGGGCCCACCATCGGGGGCCCCGTGCGGGGGAGTGCCAGGGCGGCGTGCCGCTCAGGGGCGGGCGCGAGCGGGGGCCAGCGTGCGGGTCACGGCCTCGCGCACCGTGCGCGTCTCGGGCCAGCTGCCTTCGCCACGCAGCACCTGCACGCTGGGCCCCCAGGCCCGCCACAGCGCCGGGTCGCTGGGCCCCAGCACCGAGATCAAGGGCGTGCCCACGGCGGCGGCGATATGCCCCGGCCCGGTGTCGTTGGAGATCATCAGCGCCGCGTCTTGCAACAGCGCGGCATAGGTGCCCAGGCCCACGCCGGGCAACAGCCGCGCGCTGGCGAAGTGCGCTCGCGCGATGTCTTCTTCACCCGGCCCGGGGCAGACGATGACGCTGCGGCCGAAGGCCGGCAGCTCGTGCGCCACGAAGTCGGCAAAGGCCGGCCAGGTCTTGTCCTGCTTGGCCCAGGTGCCGCCGGCAAAGGGGCAGATGACGATGCAGCCGGGCTCGATGCCGTGCGCCTGGCGCAGCGCCGCGGCCTGCGCGCGATGCGCTTCGGCCAGACCCAGGCCGATCGTCGGCGGCGGCGGCGCCGCCTGGCCCAGCAGCACATTGCCGAGGTCCCAGTAGACCTCCAGCTCGTGCACACCGGCCGGCCGCGGTGCTGCGCGCGCCAGCAGCAGGCTGCGCCCCTCGTAGGCATGGCCGAGGGCGCGCAGTCCGGCGAGGCGGAATTCCAGCGCGCTGGAGAACGAATACGGAAAACACACCGCGTTGAGGCGGCGCGAGAGGCAGGGGTCGGCGGCGCGCGCGATGCGCTTCAACTCGCGCAACTGGCGCACCCGTTCGCGCAGCGTCTTGGGCAGCACATGCACCGGCCAGCCGTGGCCGGCCAGCAGGTCGCGCGCCCAGCCCTTGCCCACCAGCTGCAGCGCAAACCCGTGGTCGGCCAGGCGCTGCAGCGTCGGCACGCCCAGCGTGACGTCGCCGACCCAGTTGCGCAAGCGCACGATCAGCGGGCGTGGGGGGCTCGTCATGGGCGGCGGATAATCCACAAAGATTCTGCCATCGACCACCCATGAACCCTGCCCTGAACCGCCTGCCCACGGGCGCGGAAGTCACCGCCGCCCACGACCGCCTGCTGGCGTACCCGGGCTGGCCACGCGAGGAGCCGGCCGTGGCGGGGGGCGACACCTGGCACTGGCTGCAGGCCAACCACCGCTACAACAGCCTGCTCTGGGCCGAAGAGGACCTGGCGCGCCGCACCACCGTGGCCGACGCCGAGATCGCCGCCAACAAGCGCGCCATCGACGGCTACAACCAGGCGCGCAACGACGCCACCGAGCGCGTGGACGAGTTGCTGCTGGTGGCGCTGGGGCTGGTCGATGCCGCCTCGGCGCGTACCGACGCGCCGGTGTCCACCGTGCCGCCGGGCGCGCGGTTGAACAGCGAAACCGCCGGCAGCATGATCGACCGCCTCTCGATCATGGCGCTGAAGGTCCACGCCATGCGTGCGCAGACCGAGCGCCGCGACGTGGACGAGGCGCACCGTGCGGCCAGCCGCGTGAAGCTGGAGCGGCTGCAACAGCAGCGCGCCGACCTGGCCG
>JAABPT010000023.1 GCA_011391855.1 Burkholderiales bacterium | reverse complement strand
AAGCTCGGGTTGCAGTGCAACGCCGCCGGCGACGGCGCCCAGGCCGTCGACCGCGTGCGCGAGACCACCTTCGACCTGGTCCTGATGGACTGCCAGATGCCGGTGATGGACGGCTACCAGGCCACGGCGGCCATCCGGGCGCTGCCCGACGGCCGCGGTGCGACGCTGCCGATCGTGGCGCTGACGGCCAACGCCATGTGGGGCGACGAACAGGCCTGCCTGGATGCGGGCATGAACGGCTTCCTGGCCAAGCCCTATACCCTGGCTGCGCTGCACGCCACCCTGGCGGGCTGGCTCGCCAGCGGCCCGCCCACGCCGAGTTCGCCCACTTCGCCCACGGCGCCCACACCGACCGCCCCGCAGCCAGCCGCGCCGCCCGACACCCGGGCGCCATCGGTCATCAACATGGCGGCCATCGACACCCTGCGCGAGATCGACGACTCCGGCAGCATGGAACTGGCGATCCAGCTCGTGAACTCGTTCCTGAAGTCGGCCGACGACAACCTCGCGCGGGTGGTTGCTGCCGCACACGAGGGCAACGCGAAGATCGTGGCCCAGGTGGCGCATTCGCTGAAGTCCAGCGCCGCCAACCTGGGCGCCGAGGCGCTGTCCAACTGCTACAGGGAGCTGGAGAAGTGCGCTCGCGAAGGCCGCATCGCCGACGCGCGCGGATGGCTCGAGCCGACGCAGCGCGCACAGCAGGCCGCCTTGCGGCAGTTGCGCGAGCTGCTGATGGAGGTTGCGTGATGGAGCGGCGGCGCACGATCCTGGTCGTCGACGACGACGCCGATGCCCGGCTCGTGATGCGTGCGGCCTTGCGCAAGGGGGGCTTCGACGTCCGCCTGGCCGAAGGGGGCGAGGATGCGCTCCAGCAGTTCCGTGCCGAGCCGAGCGACCTGGTCATGCTCGACGTCGACATGCCCGACCTGAGCGGGCACGAGGTCTGCGCCGCGCTGCGTGCCGAGGCCGGGCCGCTGCTGCCGATCGTCATGGTGACGGGCATGGACGACGTCAGGTCGGTCGAGACCGCCTACGAACACGGCGCCACCGACTTCATTGCCAAACCGGTCAACTGGGCCTTGGTCGGCCACCGCATCCGCTATCTGTTTCGCGGCCACCAGGCCCTGTTGGACCTGCGTGCTGCCGAGGCGCGCACCGCAGCGATCCTGAGCGCCGTGCCGGACCTGCTGTTCGAACTGGACCTCGACGGGCGCTATATCGAATACCGCGCTCCCGACACCGATCTGCTGGCCGCGCCCGCAGAGGTGTTCCTCGGCAAGACCGTGACCGAGGTGCTGCCGCGAACGGCGGCCGAGGTGTGCATGGCGGCCCTGCGGAAGGCGCACGAACGGGGAGCATCGAGCGGCGCGCAGTTCGAGTTGCCCTTGTCGGCGGGCAGCCGGTGGTTCGAACTGTCGGTGGCGAGCAAGGCCGTGGCCAAGGGCGACACGCCGCGCTTCATCGTGCTGTCGCGAGACATCACCGAACGCAAGATGGCCGAGGCCCGGATCGCGCGCCTGGCCTATGTCGACGGACTGACCGGCCTGCCCAACCGGCGTTCGTTTCTCGAACGCGTGGACCGCGAGGTCCGGCGCGCCCAGTGGCGGAGCGGCCAGTTCGCCATCCTGTTCATGGACCTCGATGGGTTCAAGAATGTCAACGACTCCATGGGTCATGACGCCGGCGATCTGATTCTGCAGGCGGCTGCTGAACGGCTGCGTGGCGGCCTGCGCCCGTCGGACACGCTGTCGCGCTCGATGGCGCTGGACGACGACGACGACCGCGACCGGGTCGACCTGGCCCGGCTGGGCGGAGACGAGTTCACGGCCATGGTGCTGGACATCGAAGGCCCGGAGGACGCGATCGCGGTGGCCAACCGGATCGGCGACCTGATGCGCCTGCCCTTCAGTCTGGAAGGTCGCGATGTGACGCTGACGACGAGCATCGGTATCGCCCTCTACCCACAGGATGGCGACGACAGCGCCACGCTGCTCAAGCACGCCGACACGGCGATGTACCACGCCAAGAGTTCGGGCCGCGACACGGCGCGTTTGTACAGCGCCTCGCTGACGGTCGAGGTGCGCAACCGCATGGACCTCGACGCCAGCCTGCGCCTGGCCCTGGAGCGCAACGAATTCAACCTCGTCTATCAACCGCAGATCGATGCTGCATCGGGTCGCGTCGGCAGCGTCGAAGCGCTGCTGCGATGGCAACATCCGACGCGCGGTCTCGTCTCACCACTGGAGTTCATTCCGCTGGCCGAGGAGAACGGCCTCATCCGGCGCATCGGCGTGTGGGTGTTGCGCACGGCCTGCGCCGATGCCGCACGCTGGAACCACGGCGGGCCACCGTTGCGGGTCGCCGTCAATCTGTCCCCGCTGGAGTTCGGCAGCCCGGACCTGCCGCAACTGGTCATGAACACCTTGGCGGAAGCGGGCCTGGCACCGGGCCTGCTGGAACTGGAGGTCACCGAAGGGGCCCTGATGGACAACACCGCTGCCACCCGCGCGGCACTCCAGACCCTGCATGATCATGGTGTGCACATCGCCCTGGACGATTTCGGCACCGGCTATTCCTCGCTGGCCTACCTGACCCGCATGCCCATCAGCAATATCAAGGTGGACCGCAGCTTCGTCGCCGGGCTGCTCGACGGTGGCGAAAGCCAGGCCATCGTGCGCGCCGTGCTGGCCATGGCCCATGCGCTGGGTATGCGCGTCACCGCCGAGGGCGTGGAGACCCTCGAGCAGGCGCGGGCGCTGAAGGCGATGGCGTGTGACAGCTTGCAGGGCTTCCATTTCAGCCGACCGGTGCCGGCCGTCGAGGTTCCCGCCCTGGTGGCGCGGCGGTGGACACTGGACGACACCGGCAGGTTGGATCGCTTGACGGCCGCAGCGGGCCGTTCGGATTGGTCCGAGCGCGCCGGCCTGGCGCGCTGCCAAGTTCGATGAGCCGGGTCGGCGGTCCTTTCGGCCCCCGCTGTGGGCGCCGCGCCGTCAGATGACGTTGCGCTCCAGCAGTGGCCGACCTGCCGCCACGCGCGCCGGGGTCAGCGCGTCCAGCGCCGGCGCGTCGCTCCGCCCGCCAGCGATCAAGGCCGCCATGGCGGCGCCCACCGCCGGCGCCTGCTGCATGCCGTGGCCGGAAAACCCGCAGGCGGTGTAGGCATTGCGCCAGCCCGGCACGCGGCCGGCCAGGCCGTTGTGGTCGAAGGCATTCATCTCGTAATAGCCGGCCCAGGCCGAGCGCACGCGCAGGGCTTCGAAGGCCGGCACACGGGCGGCCAGGCACGGCCAGATCACTTCGTCGAACAGGACGTGGTCCACGCAGTCCAGCGGCGGCTCGTCCGGGTCGCCCGGCCAGGGTTGGCGCGGCGGTGCGCCTGCCAGGAAGCCGCGGCCTTCGGGGCGGAACCAGACGCCGGTGGGGTCGATGACCAGCGGACAGCCGGGCAGCGGCGCAGGGCAGTCGAGAACGAAGACGTCGCGCTTCTTCGGCGCCACCGGCAGCGCCAGGCCGAGCCGGGCCGCCAGCGGCGCCGTCCACGCGCCGGCGGCCAGCAGCACGGCGTCGCCCGCGAAGCGGCGGCTGTCGCTGCAGACTGCCGCGGTCACGCGGTCGGCCGCCGTCTCGAAGCCCTGCACGTCGGCGGCGACGAAACGCGCGCCGCAGGCGATGGCCTTGCGCCGGAAAGCCTGGTGCAGCGCCGGGCCATCGAACCAGCCTTCGCCACCGAGGCCCAGCGCGCCCAGCGCCAGGTCGCCCACCGCCAGCCAGGGGAATCGCGCCTGCAGTCCCGCCGGCTCCAGCAGCGCCACGTCGGCGCCTGCGCCGCGCTGCACGGCGTGGTTGTCGCGCAGCACGTCGGCACCGGCGGCAGTGGCCAGGAAGAGATAGCCGGGCTCGACGAGGCCGATCGCCGGCTGCTCCCCGGCCACGGCCAGTTCGTCGCCGACCCGGCGCAGGAAGTCCAGGCTCCAGCGCGACAGGGCGATATTCACCGGCTGCGAGAACTGCTGCCGGATCGAACTGGCCGACAGCGCGCTCGAGGCCCGCGCATGGCTGGGGTCGCGCTCCAGCACCGTGACCGCCACGCCATGGTCGCGGGCCAGGAAACACGCGCTCGCAGCGCCCATGACGCCGCCGCCGACGATCACCACGTGGCTGGTCAACCTGCGGGAGGTGACTCGCTGGCGGTCGCCAGCCGTCATGCCTGCCAGGGGTTGATCACGGCGGCGCCGGCGGCCTCGAAAGGGCCGGTGTCCCGGGTGGCCACCGCCAGGCCGTTGGCGGCGGCGATGGCCGCGATATAGCCATCGGCGCTGGCAATGGCCAGGCCCGATGCCCGGGCCTGGGCCATGAGTTCCGCATAGGCTGGGGTGCAGCCCAGGTCGAAGGGCAGCACACGACCGGCAAAGAGCGGCAGCACCCGCGTCTCCAGGCTCTCCTGCAAGCCAGCCCGGCGCCTGCCGGCGGGCAGCAGTGCCACGCCGGCACGCAACTCGGCCACCGTGACTGCAGAGAGGAACAGCGTTTCCAGCGCCTGGGCGTCGATCCACGCGATCACCCGGGGTTCGGGAGCCGGTCGCAACGGCTCCGACACCACGCAGGTGTCGAGCAGGATCATTCGAAGTTCACCGGGCGGGCGGGGGCCTTGTTGCGCACCTGCTCGAAGACGGCAAACTCCTCATCGGTCAGCTTGGCCCGCCGGCCCATGTCGGCCAGCAGCGAACCCAGCTTCGGCCGGCCTTGCGGGCTGATGGCGGACTCCAGGATTTCGCGCACCTCGGCCTCCATGCTGTGGCCGCGCCGGGCGGCCCGCACGCGCAGGGCGCGGTGCACCTCGTCGGGAAGATTGCGGACGGTCAGCATGGCCATCGTCAATACCTCGTTGCGCATTCAGTGCATGCATATTAACTCGCTGCCTGCATGTCGACGAACCCCAAGCTCACAAGCGTTCCCTCGGCTGCCGGTTCAGTAGATGGACGGCTCGGCCACAGGCGCGCCGAAGCCCGTTTCCAGGAAGTCGAAGTCGCAGCCCTGGTCGGCCTGCAGGATGTGGCGGCTGAAGATCCAGCCGTAGCCGCGCTCGTAGCGCGGCGGCGGTGGCACCCAGGCGGCGCGGCGGCGGGCGAGTTCGTCGTCGCTGACCTCCAGGTGGATGCGCCGCGCCGGCACGTCCACGCTGATGCGGTCTCCCGTTTGCACCAGCGCCAGCGGGCCGCCCACGTAGGCCTCGGGCGCGCAATGCAGCATGCAGGCGCCGTAGCTGGTGCCGCTCATGCGGGCGTCGCTCAGGCGCAGCATGTCGGTCACCCCCGCCTTCACCAGCTTGGTGGGGATGGGCAGCATGCCCCATTCCGGCATGCCGGGGCCGCCCAGCGGGCCGGCGTAGCGCAGCACCAGGATGTCTTTGGCGCTGACGTCCAGGTCGGGGTCGTCGGTGGCTTTCTTCAGCGCCGGGTAGTCGTCGAACACCAGCGCGCGGCCGTTGTGCCGCAGCAGGTGCGGCGCGCAGGCGCTGGGCTTGATGACCACGCCGTCGGGCGCCAGGTTGCCGCGCAGCACGGCCAGTGCGCCTTCGGCATAGATGGGGTTGGACAGCGGCCTGATGACGTCGTCGTCGTAGACCTCGGCGCCGGCGATGTTGTCGCCCAGCGTGCGGCCGTTGACGGTGAGTGCATCCAGGTGCAGGTGCCCGCGGATGCGCTCCAGCATGCCCGGCAGACCGCCGGCGTAGAAGAAATCCTCCATCAGGTAGCGGTCGCCGCTGGGCCGGATATTGGCGATCACCGGCACCTGCCGGCTGGCGGCGTCGAAGTCGTCCAGCGTCACTGCACAGCCGGCGCGGCGCGACAGGGCCACCAGGTGGATGATGGCATTGGTGCTGCAGCCCATGGCCATGGCGCAAGTGATGCCGTTGAGAAAACTCTCGCGCGTGAGCAGCTTCGCGGGTGTCAGGTCTTCCCACACCATCTGCACCGCACGGCGGCCGCATTCGGCGCTCATGCGCACGTGGCCGGCGTCGGCCGCCGGAATGCTGCTGGCCCCTGGCAGCGTGAAACCCACCGCCTCGGCGATGCCCATCATGGTGGCCGCCGTGCCCATGGTCATGCAGGTGCCGTGGCTGCGCGCGATGCCGGCTTCCAGTTCCTGCCACTGGGCTTCGGTGATGCGGCCGGCGCGGCGTTCGTCCCAGTATTTCCAGGCGTCCGATCCGCTGCCGAGCACCTGGCCCTTCCAGTTGCCGCGCAACATGGGCCCGGCGGGCAGGAAGACGAAAGGCAGGCCCATGCTCAGCGCGCCCATCACCAGGCCGGGCGTGGTCTTGTCGCAGCCGCCCATGAGCACGGCGCCATCCACCGGGTGGCTGCGCAGCAGTTCCTCGGTCTCCATGGCCAGGAAGTTGCGGTAGAGCATGGTCGTCGGTTTGACGATGGGTTCGCTCAGTGATATGGCCGGCAGCTCCACCGGAAAACCGCCCGCCTGCAGCACGCCGCGCTTGACGTCGTCCACACGCTGCTTGAAGTGCGCGTGGCATTGGTTGACGTCGCTCCAGGTGTTGACGATGGCAATCACCGGCTTGCCGGCCCAGTCGGCCGGGCCGTAGCCCATCTGCATGAAGCGGCTGCGGTGGCCGAAGCTGCGCAAGTCGTCGGGCGCGAACCAGCGTGCGCTGCGCAACTCGTCTGCGGACTTCTTCGTCATGCCTGTCCCTTGGCCTCGATCAACCAGGCCGGTGCATCCTGCAGCGCCACCGGGCGCAGGAAGCGGTCCATCGCGGCATAGCCCACGCTGGTGGTGAAGGGCTGAGTCGATGCCGGCCAGGGCCCGCCGTGCTGCTGCGCCGCCGTCACCGCCACACCGGTAGGCACGCCGGCAAAGAGCACGCGGCCGGCGATGCGTTCGGCGGCGCGGATCAGGGGGCGGTTGTCGGCGGTGTCGGCTTCGGCGCCCCACAAGGTGACGGTCAGGCTGCCCTGCACGGCCTGCAGCACGGCCAGCGTCTCGTCCGGCGATTTCACGGTGACGACCAGGCAGCTGGGCCCGAACACTTCCTCGTGCAACGCCTCGCTTTCGATGAAGCTGGCGGCGTCTGTGGCAAACAGGCGTGGCCGCGGCGCCGTTTCGCCATGTTCAGGCGCGGCCAGCACGCGCACGCCCCTGTGCTGTTGCATGCGCATCACGCCGGCGTCGAAACCGGCGCGGATGCCGGCGTGCAGCATGCGGTGCGGCGTGGCGGCGCCCAGCGCTTCGGCGAGTTGCTGCACGAAGGCCTGCGAGGCCGCATCGTCGTGCACGATCAGCACGCCCGGGCTGGTGCAGAACTGGCCGCAGCCCAGGGTGATGGAGCCGGCCAGCGTGGCGGCCAGCGCGGCGCCACCGGCGGCGATGGCGGCGGGCAGCGCGACCACCGGATTGATGGCGCCGAGTTCGCCGTAGAAGGGAATCGGCCGCGGCCGCTCGTTGGCCTCGCGCTGCAAGGCGCTGCCGCCGCGGTAGCTGCCGGTGAAGGCCACCGCTGCGATCAGCGGGTGGCGCACCAGTTGCACCCCCACCGCGGCAGCGGCGCCTTCGACCATGCCGAACACGCCCGCCGGCAGCCCCTGCGCGGCCACCACACGCTGCGCCAGCGTGGCCACGGCGCGCGACAGCTCCGGGTGCCCCGGGTGCGCCTTCACCACCACCGGGCAGCCGGCAGCCAGCGCCGACGCGGTGTCGCCGCCCAGCACCGAAAACGCGAACGGGAAATTGCTCGCCGCGAACATGGCCACCGGACCCACCGGCACGCGCACGCGGGTCAGCCGTGGCCGGCCGGCGGGCGGCGGGCCTGGCACCGCGGTGTCGTCGGTCATCATGAACGGCGCGCCGGCCAGCACCTGGTCGGCAAAGCCGCGCAGCTGGAAGGCGGTGCGGTCGAGTTCGCCGTTCAGCCGCGCTGCGCCTAGCGAGGTTTCGGCATCGGCCAGCGGCACCAGCGTCTCACGCTCGGCTTCCAGCGCGTCGGCCAGGCCGCGCAGCAGCGCTGCACGGGTCTGCGGGGTTGTCCTTGCCCAGGCATCGGCCGCGGCCGCGGCGGTGGTCACGGCCCGGTCGATCTGTTCGGGGGTGTGGTCTGGCATCGCGGGCTCTCCCAAGCTGCTTGTGAGTGCATGTTAGGCGCATGGCGGATCGGCGCTGCCAGGCCAGTGCGACACTGACGGATTCAGTTTCGAGCCCATTGAATGGAGCGCGCCATGACCCCCACCCTGCAAAGCCATATTGCCGGCATCTGGCTCGGCCGCGAGCCGGCGCAGATGCTGCTGAGCGCCGTCAACGGCCGCCCAGTGGCCGCCACGCACGCCGAAATGCCGGACTTCGCCGCCGCCGCGCAACATGCCCGCCGAGTCGGCGGCCCGGCGCTGCTGGCGGTGGACTTCCAGCAGCGCGCCGAACGGTTGAAGGCGCTGGCGAAATATCTCAACGAACGCAAGGAGCAGCTCTACACGTGGTCGGCGCACACCGGGGCCACGCGCAGCGACGGCTGGATCGACATCGAGGGCGGCACCGGCACCTTGTTCGCCTACGCCGGCCTGGGCGCGGCCGAACTGCCTTCGGGCAACCTGGTGCACGAGGGCCCGGCGGTGGCGCTGGGCAAGAAGGGCAGCTTCGCGGGCACCCATATCCTGGTGCCGCGCGGCGGCGTGGCGGTGCACATCAACGCCTTCAATTTTCCGGTCTGGGGGCTGCTGGAGAAATTCGCGCCCAGCTTCCTGGCCGGCATGCCGTGCATCGCCAAGCCGGCCACGGCCACGAGTTATCTCACCGAGGCCTGTGTGCGGCTGATGCTGGAATCGGGCCTGCTGCCCGAAGGTTGCCTGCAACTGGTGATCGGCGGCACCGGCGACCTGCTCGACCGGCTGGAAGAGACCGATATCGTCACCTTCACCGGCTCGGCCGACACGGCGGCGCGGCTGCGCACGAATGCCAACCTGGTGCGCCGTTCGGTGCCGTTCAACGCCGAGGCCGATTCACTGAACTGCGCCATCCTGGCGCCCGAC
>JAABPT010000035.1 GCA_011391855.1 Burkholderiales bacterium | reverse complement strand
GTGTTCGAGCACCACCAGATCGTGCCCGTGCTTGACGATATTGCTGGCGATGCCGTGGCCCATCAGGCCGATGCCGACCATGCCGACGTGTCTCTTCATGGGGTTCTCCGTGCCAGGGTGGGGAAGGGCGCGCGCGTCCGGCAGCCTGGCCATCGCGTGACGCGCTCTGTTCGTCGACGCTGCCGATGCGCTGGGCGTGACGGCCATTGTGGCTTGTGTCGGTGGCGGTGCAGGCCGCTGCCAGGGCCCGGCGCGGCGTTTGTACCGGGCGCTACCGTAGCCGCCATGGCTGCCGCGAAGCGGCCGGCCGTTCAGTCGCCGGCGCCGTCCTTGGCGGTGGCCGGGAGCGTCAAGCCGTTCAGCAGCCCAACCCGCTGCACCAGGTGCGGCACGAACTGCGACCCCGCGCCGAAGTGCTTGGCCACCGTATAGGTGTTGTGCACCGCGCCGGCAATGAACGAAACGGCGCGGGCCTGCGCGCTCATGCGCGCGTAGTAATGCATGTCCTTCAGCGCGTTGTCCAGCGAGAAGCGGAAACCCTGGTCGTCACCCTCCAGCACATAGGGGCGCAGGCGCTGGAAGGCGGTGCTGTTGGCGCCGCCCGAGGCGATCACGTCACACAGCACCGCCGGGTCGACCTTCGTCATGGCGGCGCACGAGAAGGCTTCGGCCAGGATGGCCGCGTTGCCGAGCACCACGAACTGATGCAACAGCTTGGTGGCGTGCCCGGTGCTGATGCCGCCGCAGTGATAGATATTCTGCGCAAAGGCCTGGAACAGCGGCCGCATCCGCGCCAGCAAGGCGGCATCGCCGCCCACCAGCAGGTTGATCTTGCCCGCATCGGCGTCCCTGGGTGTGCCGGTCATCGCGGCGTCGAGGAAGAGCGCACCCTTGGCCGCGATTTCCTGCGCCACGTGGCGCGTGGACTCGGGCTGCGAGGTCGAACAGTCGACGACCACGGTGCCCGGCTTCAGGCCCTGCAGCACGCCGCTCTCGCCGAACACCACCTCCTCGACCTGCGGCGAACCGGTGACGCAGAGGATCACCACGTCGGACGCCGCGGCCACTTCGGCCGCGCTGTTCAGGCCGCGCGCACCCGCGGCCAGCAGTTCGGCGCAGCGCTCCTCGGCCTCGGCCGAGCGGATCAGCAGCGCCAGCGCATGGCCCTGGGCCTGGACGTGCTTGGCCATGCCGCGGCCCATCATGCCCAGGCCGATGAAGCCCACGCTCGTCGTCATGGCGTGCTCCCGCTCTTGCGCAGGTAGGGCTGCAGCCAGCCCAGGCCGTCGGACGTGCCGCCTGGCTTGGCGCCCGCCTGCGGCCGGTACTCGCAGCCCACCCAGCCTTCGTAGCCCAGTTCGTCGAGCACCGAGAAGATGTAGGCGTGGTTCAGCTCGCCGATATCGGGTTCGTGCCGCTGCGGCACACCCGCCACCTGCAGGTGGCCGACGCGGCCGGTGGGCAGGTACTGGCGCAGCTTCATCGTCACGTCGCCTTCGACGATCTGGCAGTGGTAGAGGTCCATCTGCACCTTCAGGTTGGGCTCGCCGACCTCGGCCAAGACGGCGTGGGCGTCGTCCTGCCGGTTCAGGAAGAAGCCCGGGATGTCGCGCGTATTGATGGGTTCGATCAGCACGTCGACGTTCTGGCGCGCCGCCTGCTGCGCGGCCCAGCGCAGGTTCTCGATATAGGTGGCGCGCAGGGTTTCGCGCGGCACACCGGCCGGCGCCAGGCCGGCCATCGCATGCACGCGCGGGCAGTCCAGTGCGGCGGCGTATTCCAGCGCCAGTCCCATTGCCGTGCGGAATTCGGCCTCCCGGCCCGGCAGGCAGGCCAGGCCGCGCTCACCGGCATCCCAGTGGCCGGGTGGCGCGTTGAACAGCACCTGGCTCAGGCCGTGCGTCTTCAGCCGCGCGGCGATATCGCCGCGCTCGAAGGCGTAGGGAAACAGATACTCGACCGCCTCGAAGCCGTCCTGGGCGGCGGCAGCGAAACGATCCAGGAACGGCAGTTCCTGGTACAGCATGGAGAGGTTGGCAGCGAATCGGGGCATGGGGGTCACCATCGGGCGCCGAAGGATTGGCGCAGTTCTTCGATCTGGGAAGCGCCCAAAGGCGCGGGAGGCAAGGGGCTCGAGCAGGCCAGTCGGGCGGTCTCCTCGAGTTCCTCGAGCGTGGCCATGGCGGCGGCCGGCGAGTCGTGCCAGACATTTGGCCCCAGCCGTTCCAGCATCACCGCACGGATCGGCGTGCCGGCCTGGCCGTAGTGCTCGATGGTGCGCGCCGCCAGGTGGGCCGCCGCGGGGTCGCCGGGGCGGTGGTAGGGAACAACAGGCACGTGGCCGACCTTCATCACGAAATACGGCGTCAGCGCCGGCAGCAGTTCGGGCCGCTCGTCGCTCGTCGCGCGCAGGGTCAGTGCCACGCAGTGCGTGCTGTGGGTGTGGATGACACAGCAGGTGGCCGCGTCGAAGCGGCGCGCCGCGCCGTAGATCTGCATGTGCAGCGCGATCGTCTTGCTGGCCTTGTCGCCGCCCGTCTGGCGGCCCTCGCGGTCCAGCCGCGCCAGCCGCGCCGGGTCCAGGAAACCCAGGCAGGCATCGGTGGGCGTGATGAGAAAACCGCCGCCGTCGGCGTCGTCCAGGCGCACGCTGATATTGCCTGCGGTGGCATGCACGTAGCCGCGCTCGAACAGGCTGCGGCCGACGCGGCAGATCTCCTCGCGCGCTCGCGACTCGTTCATGCCAGTCTCGTGAACGCCTTGCCGAAGAAGTCGTCGGTGCCGAAATTGCCCGACTTCAACGTCAGGTGCAGGCCTGTGCCGGGCGCCATGTCGGAGTGCGCGTGGCACCAAGGCACGCCGGGGTCGATCTGCGGGCCGATCTTCATTTGCGTAATATTCAGCGCCTGCACGCAGGCGCCGGAAGTTTCGCCGCCGGCCACCACCAGCTGGCGCACGCCGCGCGCCACCAGGCCGCGGGCGATGGCCGCCAGCGTGCGTTCGACCAGCGCGCCGGCGGCGTCCACGCCCAGCTGGCCCTGCACGCTCTTGACGGTGGCCGGGTCGGCCGACGAATACACCAGCACCGGCCCCTGCTCGAGCAGTGGTTCGGCCCAGGCCAACGCCTCGGCGGCCAGGTCCTCGCCCGCGGCTTCCTTGGCCACGATGCGCAGCGGGTCGATGGCCAGCGCCGGGCGCCCGCTCTGGATAAAGTTCAGCACCTGGCGGTTGGTGGCTACCGAGCAACTGCCCGAGACCACCGCCTGCAGCCCCGTGGCCGGCGGCAACTCGCTGGCGGCGCTGGAAGGCGCGAGGCCGAAATTCGCCGGCAGGCCGATCGCCACGCCCGATCCGGCCGTCACCAGCGGCATGCCCTTCAACGCCGGGCCCAGGCGCAGCAGGTCGTCGTTGGAGATGGCATCCACCACCGCCACACCCACGCCCTGCGCGCGCAACTCGGCGATGCGTTGCCGGATGGCGGCCTCGCCCTGCGCCACCACCTTGTAATCGATCAACCCCACCTTGCGACGGCACTGCCGCTGCAGCACGCGCACCAGGTTGGCGTCGGTCATGGGGGTGAGCGGGTGGTTCTGCATGCCGCTCTCGTTGAGCAGCACGTCGCCCACGAACAGGTGGCCCTTGAACACCGTGCGCTGGTTGTCCGGGAACGCGGGGGTGGCGATGCTGAAGTCGCCGCCTGGCTGTGCCGCCAGTGCGTCCATCAGGGCTTCGGTGACCGGGCCGATATTGCCCTGCTCGGTGCTGTCGAAGGTGGAGCAGTATTTGAAATAGACCTGCTGCACGCCTTGCGCCTGCAGCCAGCGCAGCGCCGACAGCGACTGCTCGACGGCCTGCGCCACCGGCAGCGTGCGCGATTTCAGCGCCACCACCACCGCGTCGGCGGCGGCGTCCAGCGCCTGCGCGGGCACGCCAATGGCCTGCACCACGCGCATGCCGGCGCGCACGAGGTTGTTGGCCAGGTCGGTGGCCCCGGTGAAGTCGTCGGCGATGCAGCCGAGCACGGGTTGTTTCATGGCTTCTTGGGCAATTCGATGCCGGGAAAGATCTTGATGACGGCGCTGTCGTCCTCGCGCGCAAAACCCGCGGTCGACGCGTGCATGAACATCTGGTGCGCGGTGCTCGACAGCGGCAGCGGGAATTTGCTGGCGCGGGCCACGTCGAGCACCAGGCCGAGGTCCTTGACGAAGATGTCCACCGCCGACAGTGGCGTGTAGTCGGCCGCCAGCACGTGCGCCATGCGGTTTTCGAACATCCAGCTGTTGCCTGCGCTGTGCGTGATGACCTCGTACAGCGCCGCCGCATCCACGCCTTCGCGCAGGCCCAGCGCCATGGCTTCGGCCGCCGCGGCGATATGCACGCCGGCCAGCAGCTGGTTGATGATCTTGACCTTGCTGCCGGCGCCGGCGCGGTCGCCCAGCCGGTAGACCTTGGCGGCCATGGCGTCGAGCACCGGGCCGGCGGCGGCATAGGCCTGCGGCGTGGCGGCGGTCATCATCGTCATCTGCCCGCTGGCGGCCTTGGCCGCGCCGCCGGAGATCGGCGCGTCGATGTACAGGATGCCCAGCGCGGCCAGCCGAGCCTCCAGCGCGATGGACCAGTTGGGGTCCACGGTGGAGCACATCACGAACACGCTGCCGGGCTGCATGGCCGCCGCACAGCCGCCTTCGCCGAACAGCACGGCCTCGGTCTGCGCCGCGTTCACCACCACCGACACGACCACGGGGCACTGCGCCGCCAGCTCGGCCAGCGACATGCACGCTACGCCGCCGTCGGCGGCAAAGGCCTGCGCCACCTCGGAGCGCAGGTCGAACACATGCACGGCATGGCCTTTGCGGCGCAGGGAACCGGCCATGCCGGCGCCCATGGCGCCCAGGCCGACAACACCCACATTGCTTGTCATCGTTGAATCCTCGCTCGATTGAAGGAAGGTCAGCGCTTGACCGACCGGGTGCGGCGGCCGGCTGCGGCGGATGGCTGGCGCTGCCCGGACAAGCCGGAGACCAGCGGCTGCGCCAGCTTCACGCCGGCCTGCTGCCAAAAGGCCGGATCGGCCTGGCCGATGCGTGACGCGGCGTGGTTCATGTGCCTGGTGGCGGCCCGGCGAGCCGCCGCGGCGTCCCCCGCCTCGATGGCGCGCAGGATGCCGGTGTGTTCGTCGCGCACCTGGCGTTCGAAGTCCCGGCGCCGGGCTTCGTTGGCGCGCGTGACCCGCGTTGCGCCCTGGAGGAACTGGCCCAGATATTCCAGCGTGCCGATCAGGAACGGGTTGCCGGCGGCCTCGGCGATGGCGCGGTGAAACGTCACGTCTTCGTCCACGCCGTCCCCCCCCGCCTGAACCGCTTCGTCCAGCGCCTGGAAGGCGGCGCGGATGCGCTGTGCACCGGCCGCCGTGCGACGCTGCGCGGCCAGTCCGGCCACTTCGGTTTCCAGCGCCCGCCGCACCTCCACCATCTGCAGCACGGCCTGCAGAGAGACCACCGAGCTGGCATCGAAGTGCAGCGGCGAAAATCCGGCCTCCTTGACATACAAGCCGCTGCCTTGCCGTGAGTCGACGAGGCCCAGCGACTTGAGTCGCGACACCGCCTCGCGGATCACCGTGCGGCTGACGGCAAAGCGTTGCGCCAGCGCGGCCTCGGTGGGCAGCTTCTCGCTCGCGGCCGGCCGGCCGGCGCGAATCTCGGCCGCGACCACGCCGGCCACCTGGTCCGGCAGGTGGGCGCCCGGAGCGAAATTCGTGGCGGGCACCGCGGTAGACGACCGCGGCATCGCGCTTGCTCCCGGTTCAGTCTTCATGCGGATGACGCTGCCCATGGCGCATGCCCACGCGTTCAGTTCCCGTAGACCAGATCGCGGAAGAACAGCGATAGGCCGGGCACGTAGGAAATGATCATCAGGCAGCCCAGCACCACCAGCACGAAGGGGATCAAGTCCTTGATCATGCGGTCCAGTGAAATGCGGGCCACGGTGCAGGCGGCGAACAGGTTCACGCCAAAGGGCGGTGTGATCATGCCCATGGCCAGGTTCACCACCATGACCAGGCCGAAGTGCACCGGATCGATGCCGAAGTGCATGGCCACCGGCGTGAGGATCGGTGCCAGCACGATGATGGCGGCACCGGTCTCGATGAACATGCCGATCAGGAACAGGGCCAGGTTCACACCGAGCAGGAAGTAGACCGGAGACTTCAGCACGTCCTGCAGCCAGATGCCGATCGCCTCGGGCACGCCGGCGCGTGTGATGAGGAAGGCGAACAGGCCGGCATTGGCGATGATGAACATGATCACCGCCGAAGAGACGACCGACTTGCGCAGGATCCTGACCAGGTCGGACAGCGTGATCTCGCGGTAGACCAGCGTGCCGATGATCAGCGCGTAGAACACGGCCACGGCCGAGGCTTCGGTGGGTGTGAAGATGCCGCCGTAGATGCCGCCCAGGATGATGACCGGCATCAGCAGCGCCCAGCCGGCCTTCACGGTGGCCGCGCCCAGGCTCAGGCGGCCGTCGCCGTCGTTCTTGCCCAGGCCCTTGACCTTTGCGTAGACCCACACGAAGGCCATCAACGCAAAGCCGATCAGGAGGCCGGGGCCGATGCCGGCGACGAACAGCTCGCCGATCGACACTTCGGCGCTGACACCGAACAGGATCATCGGGATGGACGGCGGAATGATCACGCCCAGTTCGGCGCTGGTGGCCTGCAGCGACGCGGACCAGGGCGTTGAATACCCGTGCTTGACCAGCGCCGGGATCAGGATGGTGCCGATGGCGAAGGTGGTGGCCACCGACGAACCCGACACCGCGGCGAAGATCATGCAGGTCAGCACGCAGGTCATCGGCAGGCCGCCCTGCACGCCGCCGACGATGCTCTTGGCGAAATCGACCAGGCGGCGCGAGATGCCGCCGCTTTCCATGATGTTGCCGGCCAGGATGAAAAAGGGAATGGCGGCCAGCGGAAAGCGGTTGATCGAATTGAACATCTCCTTCACGGAGATCAGCATGTGGGCGTTGGACGCCTGGATGCCGAAGATGGCGGCCAGGCCGATGGACACGGCCACCGAGACGGTGAGCGCGAAGCACACCATCATGGTGGTCAACATCGCGGCGGTCATTGCGCGGTCTCCAGTTCGTTGCGCTGCGGATCGATCAGGTTGCCGATGATGCCGATGACGCAGAACACGCCACCCACCGGCATCGCCAGGTAGGCCCAGAACATCGATATGGACTCCAGCCCGGCCATGGTCTGGACCCGGCCACGCACCGCGTAGTCCCAGCCCCACCAGATGATCACGGCCATCAGCCCCAGCGAGGCGATGCACACCACCCAGTCCAGCACGCGGCGCATGCCCGGCTTGCTCCAGCGGTACAGCACGTCCACGCAAACCATGGCGCCATGCCGGAAGGCATACGGGATACCCATGAAGACCATCCAGATGAGGCTGAAGCGGATCAGCACCTCGGTCCACTCGGCCGGCATTTCCAGCACGAAGCGGGTGATGATCTGCAGCATGCCCAGCGAGGCCGCCACGACGAGCAAGCCACAGGCGGCGGCCAGTGCCATGCCGCTCGTCCAGCGCTCCAGGCGCAGGAACTTTTCTTTCATCGTGTTCTCCGCCGGAAGTCTTTCAAAAGAAAAAGACGACGCCCGACACTCGGCGAATGTCGGGCGTCCTGGGCGCGTGGGCGACTACTTGTAGTTGCGGATGCGGTCGATCTCGGCCTTGCCGAACTGCTTCTCGAAGTCGGCATACACGGGGGCGAGCACGGCCACGAACTTGGACTTGTCGACGTTCTCGACGACGTTCATGCCCTTGCCGCGCAGGTAGGCCACGCCGCCGGCGTCGTCTTCGTCGACGCGCGCGCGGTTGAGCTTGACCGCCTCCTTGGCGGCGTCCAGGAAGGCCTGCTTGTCGGCGGCGCTGAGCTTGTCGAACATGGCCTTGTTCATCAGCAGCACGGCGGGCGAGTAGACGTGGCCGGTGAGCGACAGGTACTTCTGCACCTGGTCGAGCTTGGCGGCCATGATCACCGACAGCGGGTTCTCCTGCCCGTCCACGGTGCCCTGCTGCAATGCGGTGAAGACTTCCGCCATCGCCATCGGCGTGGTGACGATGCCCAGGCCCTTGTAGGCGGCCACGTGCACCGGGTTTTCCATCGTGCGCACCTTCAAGCCCTTCAGGTCTTCAGGTGTGTTGATGGGCCGCTTGTTGTTGGTCATGTTGCGGATGCCGTTCTCGCCCCACGCCAGCGCCTTGAAACCCTTGGAGTCGAACTTGGTGAGAATCTCCTGGCCGATCGGGCCGTCGAGCACGGCGCGCGCATGCGCCTTGTCGCGGAACAGGAAGGGAATGTCCAGGATGCGCGCCTCGGGCACGAAGTTGGGCACCGGGCCGGTCGAGGTGAAGGTCAGCTCCTGCGTGCCGAGCTGCACCGCTTCGATGGACTCGCGCTCGCTTCCGAGCGACGCGTTGTAGAAGGTCTGGATCTTGTAGCGGCCGCCGGTGCGCTTCTCGACTTCCTTGGCGAAGGTGTCGATGGCCACGCCCTGGTGCGAGTTCTGCGCGATGGCGATATTGATGCGCATGGTGCTCTGCGCCGCAGCGCTGGCGACGAAACCCATGACCACGGCCAGGCCGAGAACGATCTTGCTGAATTTCACTGGTTGGCTCCTCAGAAACGATGGATGGTCAAACTTGTATGACAACTTAGGATTGTCCGCCCGTTGCCAGGACGACGGCCTCAGGGTTCTCCCGAACGTAGTCCCTGATGATCTGCTCGAAGCTGGCCTCGGGCAGCAGGCCCAGGCCGCGGGCCCGCTGCGCGTTGATGCGCGCCGGCCAGGTCTTCACGATGTTGTGGATGGCGGCGTCGGGCGTCCAGTCGATCAGCGCCGTGGCGGCGGGGCCGGCCACGCGCTCCAGCGCCGCCGCCATCTCCGCCGGCGTGGTGGTCAGCGCCGGCAGCGTGAGTGCGATGCGCGGGCCCCAGGCCTCGTCGCTGGACTCGGCGGCGCAGACCAGACCCTGGATCGTGCGCGCCGGCGACGACAAGGCCACTGGGGTGTCGGCCGGCACCGGGCAGGTGGCCCGCACGCCCGCCAGCGGCTCGCGCAACATGCCGCTCAGGAAGCTGGAAGCCGCGCCGTTGGGTCGGCCGGGGCGCACGCTCACGGTCATCAGGCGCACGCTGCGGCCGCGCACGAAGCCCTTGCGCGAGAAGTCGGCCACCAGTTGTTCGCCGATGAATTTCTGGATGCCGTAGCTGCTTTGCGGCGTGGGCAGCGTGAGGTCTTCGATGACCGCGGGCAGCGGCAGCCCGGGCGCGTGCCCGAACACCGCCAGCGAACTGGAGAAGACGACGATCGGCGCCGTCTTCAGCGCCCGGCAGACCTCGAGCAAGGCCTGGGTGGCAGCAAGATTGCTGCGCATGCCGAGGTCGAAATCGGCTTCGCATTCGCCGCTGACCGCCGCCGCGAGGTGGAAGACCGCGTCGACGCTGGCGTCGAAGGCCGCCGCCGCGCGGTCCTTGTGCGTCAGCAGTTCGTGCAGGTCGCCGGTGACGGCGGCGACGCGCTCGTCGGCCATCAGGTCGGCAGGCGGCGCCACGCGGTCGACCAGCGTCAGCTTGGCCATCGCCACCGGCGGCGCGCCGGCCAGTGACAGCTGGCCGTTCGCCAGCAGGGTGCGCGCCAGGCGCAGGCCCAGGAAACCGGCGCCGCCGGTGATGACGACGTGGCAGCCCCCGGTGGGGCATCGTGGTGTCTTCAACATGGTGTCTCTGCCTTTTTCTCTTCGGGTCGTGAACGTGTGAACGGAAACAGGGGGTTGCCCAGGCTCGCGTCATCGGCCCCAGCGCAGCACCAGCGGATCCAGGCGCCGCGCGGTCTCCAGCAGGCCGGCGCGCACGGCAGGATGCATCTCGGGCCAGGGGTGGCGCGGCGCTTCGCAGTCGATCAGGCCGCCGGCCTTCATCAGCGCCTTGGCGCTGAGGATGCCACCCTGGCGGTTCTCGAAATTGATCAGAGGCAGCCACTGCTGGTAGGCGGCCAGGGCCTCTTCGCGCCGACCGGCGACGTAGGCGTCGATGATGCGCCGGATACCGTCGGGATAGCCTCCGCCGGTCATGGCGCCGGTGGCTCCCGCATCGAGGTCGGGCAGCAGGGTGATGGCTTCCTCGCCGTCCCACGGTCCTTCGACGGCGCTGCCGCCCAAGCGGATGAGCTCGCGCAGCTTGGACGCTGCGCCGGCCGTCTCGATCTTGAAATACGACACCTGCTCGATCTCGGTGGCCATGCGGGCCAGGAAGGCCGGCGACAGCATCGTGCCGCTGGCCGGTGCGTCCTGGATCATGATGGGGATGCGCAGCGCGTCGGACAGGCCGGCATAGAAGGCGTGGATCTTTTCCTCGGGCACGCGGAAGGTGGCGCCGTGGTACGGCGGCATGACCATCACCATGGCCGCGCCCATGTCCTGCGCGCGGCGGCTGCGTTCGGCGCACACGCGCGTGCTGAAGTGGGTGGTGGTGACGATGACCGGCACGCGGCCGGCCACATGCTCCAGGATCGCCCGCGTCAGCAGCTCGCGCTCTTCGTCCGAGAGCAGGAATTGCTCGGAAAAATTGGCCAGGATGCACAGGCCGTTGGAGCCGGCGTCGATCATGAAGTCGACGCAGCGCCGCTGGCTGGCGAGGTCGAGCTCGCCGTTCTCGGTGAAGGTGGTTGGCACGACGGGGAAGACGCCCCGGTAGCGCGCCTGGCGGGGGGCAGTGGGGCTCATCGCGGGTCTTTCGGTGGCGGACGGCATGCGGGTTCAGGTTCAGTGCGAGTGCCTGGGCACCGCGGCGCCACGGCAGCCGACCAGGAAGTCGAAATCGCAGCCTTCGTCGGCCTGCAACACGTGTTCGACGTAGAGCTGCTGGTAGCCGCCCTTCATCGGCATTGCTGCCGACGGCTGGCGCTCGGCCAGGCGCTGTGCGATGTCCGCGTCGCTCACTTCCAGGCTCAGCTGGCCGGCGTGGCTGTCCAGGCTGATCCAGTCGCCGTCACGAACGATGGCCAGCGGCCCGCCGGCGGCAGCTTCCGGCGCCACGTGCAGCACCACCGTGCCGTAGGCCGTGCCGCTCATGCGCGCGTCGGAGATGCGCACCATGTCGGTGATGCCTTGCGCCAGCAGCTTGGGCGGCAGGCCCATATTGCCGACCTCGGCCATGCCGGGGTAGCCCATGGGGCCGCAGTTCTTCATCACCAGCACCGAATTCGCATCCACGTCCAGATCCGGGTCGACGATGCGCGCCTTGTAGTGGTCGAAGTCCTCGAACACCACCGCACGGCCGCGGTGCTTCATCAGCGCCGGCGTGGCCGCCGAGGGCTTGAGCACGGCGCCGCGCGGCGCCAGGTTGCCGCGCAGGATGCACATGCTGCCGTCGGCGACCAGCGGCTGGTCCAGCGGGCGGATCACCTCGGCATTGTGGATCGGTGCGTCGTGCACGTTGGCCCAGATCGACTGGCCGTTGACCGTGAGCGCGTCCTTGTGCGGCAGCAGGCCGGCTTCGCCGAGCCGGCGCAGCACGCCGGGCAGGCCGCCGGCGTAATAGAAGTCTTCCATCAGGAAGCGGCCCGAGGGCTGCAGGTCCACCAGCGTCGGCGTGCCCTTGCCCACGCGCGTCCAGTCTTCCAGTTCCAGCGGCACGCCGACGCGGCCGGCAATGGCCTTCAAGTGGATCACGGCGTTGGTGGAGCCGCCGATGGCGGCGTTGACGCGGATGGCGTTCTCGAAGGCCTCGCGCGTGAGGATGCGCGACAGCTTCAGGTCTTCCCACACCATGTCGACGATGCGCATGCCCGACAGGTGCGCCAGCACATAGCGGCGCGAATCGACGGCGGGAATGGCCGCGTTGTGCGGCAGCGAGGTGCCCAGCGATTCGGCCATGCAGGCCATCGTGGAGGCCGTGCCCATGGTGTTGCAGGTGCCCGCCGAACGCGACATGCCCGCCTCGGCCGACATGAATTCGTTGAGCGTGATCTGCCCGGCCTTCACCGCCTCGTGCAACTGCCAGACCACGGTGCCGGAACCGATATCGCGGCCCTGGTGCTTGCCATTGAGCATGGGGCCGCCAGTGACGACGATGGTTGGCAGGTCGCAGCTGGCCGCGCCCATCAGCAGCGCCGGCGTGGTCTTGTCGCAGCCCACCAGCAGCACCACGGCGTCGATCGGGTTGCCGCGGATCGACTCCTCCACATCCATGCTGGCCAGGTTGCGCGTCAGCATCGCGGTGGGCCGCAGGTTGGACTCGCCGTTGGAGAAGACCGGGAATTCCACCGGGAAGCCGCCGGCCTCGGAGATGCCGCGCTTGACGTGCTCGGCCAGCTTGCGGAAGTGCGCGTTGCACGGCGTCAATTCCGACCAGGTGTTGCAGATGCCGATGACCGGACGACCCTGGAATTCGTGGTCCGGGATGCCCTGGTTCTTCATCCAGCTGCGGTACATGAAGCCGTTCTTGTCGGCGCTGCCGAACCAGGCGGCGGAGCGCAGGGGGCGTTTGGGTTGGTCTGGCATGTTCTTTTACCCGCGGGTGGCGTTGGTGGGATGGCGAAGCGTAGGGGTCAAACACCTGCCGATCAAATGAATAATGATGCGCCACAGCCACAGGGTCTGACATGTCGAGGTGCCGCCAAGGAACCGACCGGGTGGCCGAGGCGGTGCCGAACCCGAAGCGCAGTGAGCGGGGGGCCGCGGATCGGCCGGCTGGGCGGACCTTTGCGGCGGCGGCGCAGGGTGCTGGAAAATGTCGATGGGGGTTTTTTGCTCTCTGAAGGTTTCGTCATGTCGCAGGTCATCGTTCCCGCCACCGAGGCCGAAGCCCGCGCCGTGCTCGGCAGCGACGGCACGCCCGTCCTGGTCGATTTCTACGCCGAGTGGTGCGGGCCGTGCAAGGCCTTCGCGCCCACGCTGGAACGGTTCGCCGCCGATCGGCAGGACCGCTTGCGGGTGATGAAGCTCGACGTCGACGAATTCACCGGCATCGCCGGCGAGGTGGGCATCCGCAGCGTGCCCACGCTGCTCCTCGTCAGCAACGGCCAGGTCCTGGCGGCACGCGCCGGTGCGTTGTCGGCCCATGCGCTCGCTGCGTTCGTGGACAACGCCGTCGGTTGAGCGGTCGGCAGGCGACGCCGCCGGCCACGGCTCGAACGAGTCGAAGCGGCCTTGGCCGGCGTGGGACGGGATTCGCGGTTTCATCCCAGTGCAGGCGTGGCCCGTGGCGGCGCGCAGTGCCCTACAGTGGCGCCCTGCCGGGCGCCGCCATGCGCCCGGTCGACCCCACGGGCCCGCCTTGCCAAGACCTCGCTTCGACTCTCCCCGCCTGCTGTTCTGGGGCCCCACGCTGATCTGGGCTTCCACCTGGCACGTGATCCTGTACCAGCTGGCGGAGGTGCCGGCGATGCATGCGGTGGCCTGGCGCTTCGCGCTGGCGTCGGTGCTGCTGTTCGCCATCGCGGCCTGGCGCGGCGAGGCCTGGCGCCTGCCGGCGCGACTGCAGCCGTGGCTGATGCTGACGGGCGCGGTGCAGTTCGGGTTGAACTACTGGGGCGTGTACGAGGCTGAACGCCATGTGCCCTCGGGCCTGGTCGCGGTGCTGTTCTCGCTGATGGTGTTCGGCAACGCGGCCACAGGCGCCTGGTTCTTCGGCCAGCCGATCACGCGGCGTTTCGCGGCGTCGGCGGCGGCCGGCGTGGCGGGTGTGGCGCTGATCTTCTGGCCCGAGGTGATGGCGGCCGGCGCGCGGCCGCAGGCCTGGGTGGGGCTGGCGTTCGGCCTGGGCGCGGTGGCCTGCGCCTGCACCGGCAACGCCCTCACGCTGATGCTGTCGCGTCGTGGCGTGCCGCTGGTGCCCATGCTGGCCTGGGGCATGGCCTACGGCGCCCTCGGTCTGCTGCTGGCCGCGGGCGGGTCTGGGGCGGGCTGGCGCGTCGGCCACACGGCGCTGTGGTGGGGCACCCTGGTCTACCTCGCTGCAGTGGGCTCGGTGCTGGCCTTCCTGCTGTACTTCAAGCTGGTGCAGCGCGAGGGCCCGGCGCGCGCTGCCCTCACGGGTGTGCTGGTGCCGGTGATCGCGCTGGCGGTATCGGCGGCGTTCGAAGGCTGGCGGCCCAGCCTGGCGTCGCTGATCGGCATGGCGCTGAGCCTGGGCAGCGTCTACGTGGCCACGCGCCCGGCGCGCGCCACGTGAGGCCCGCGCCGGGTCCGGGTGACTTCGATCATTTCAAGGCCACGCCGAGCAGCGGGTCGCCGATCTTCAGCACGTACATCGAAACCATCGTCAGCGTTCCGGCGAGCACCACGTAGTAGATGGTGGGGATCACGGTGCGGCGCAGCGTCAGCCCCTCGCGACCCATGACGCCGACGGTGGCCGAGGCCGCCACCACGTTGTGGATGGCAATCATGTTGCCGGCGGCGGCACCGATCGACTGCGCCGCCACCATGGTGGCGCCGCTGACCGACAGGGCCTGCGCCACGCTGTACTGGTACTGGCTGAGCATCAGGTTGGAGACGGTGTTCGACCCGGCGAGGAAGGCGCCCAACGCCCCCACGGTGGGCGCGAAGAAGGGATAGACGTCGCCGACCGAGTCCGCCACCCAATGCGCCATGGCGATGGGCATGCTCGTGAAGTCGTTCGCGTTCACGCCCGACTGGATCATGATGCGCACCATCGGCACGGTGAACACGAGCACGAATCCGGCGCCCAGCAGCGTGCCGCCGGATTCATGCACCGCCTTGCCGAAGTCCTGCAGCTTCATGCGGTGCAGGAAGATCGTCACCAGGCACACGAAGACCAGGATGCCGCCGGGCAGGTACAGCGGCTGGAAGCCGCCGCTGATGCCGGTCTCGCCGAGGATGTTCTTCGCGTTGAAGGCCACCGCGGTGAGCATGTTCTTGAAGTCCGGCACGGTGCGGCTGAGCACCAGGAGGGTGGCCAGCATCAGGTAGGGCAGCCAGGCCACCAGGGTGGGGATCTTGCGGCTGCCGATCTCGTCGAGCTTCATCTCGATGCTGCCCATCCACTCGGCGGGCCACTCCTTGGGGTCGGCGAAGTCCCAGCTCTTCTTGGGCACCAGGAAGCCGGCACGCGCCGCGAAGGACACCACGCCGAGCCCGATCAGCGCGCCCAGCAGCGACGGGAATTCGGGGCCCAGGAAGACGCCGGCCAGTGCGTAGGGTATGGTGAAGGCAAAGGCCGAGAACAGTGCGAACGGCAGGATCGCCAGGCCCTCGGTCCACGAACGGTTGCGACCGAAGTAGCGCGTCATGAAGACCACCAGCAGCACCGGGATCATGGTGCCGCAGATGGCGTGGCCGATCGCCACCTGGCTCACCACGACGTTGAAGAAGTCGGGCCAACCCTGCCCCTGCGCCTGCAGTGCCGTGGTCATCTGCTCGCGCTGCAGGCCGCCCTGCACACCCACCAGCAGCGGCGTGCCGACGGCGCCGAAGGACACCGGCGTGGACTGGATCATCATGCCGAACATCACCGCGGCCAGCGCCGGGAAGCCCACCGCCACCATCAGCGGGCCGGCCACCGCGGCCGGCGTGCCGAAACCCGAGGCACCTTCGATGAAGGAGCCGAAGAGCCAGGCGATGAGGATCACCTGTACCCGCCGGTCGGGGCTGATGCGGGCGAAGCCGCTGCGGATGCTGGCAATGCCGCCGGAATGCTTGAGCGTATTGAGCAGCAGCAGCGCGCCGAAGATGATCCACAGCACCTGCACCGTGATGATCAGGCCCTCGAGCGTGGCCGCGGCGACGCGGTTGAAGCTCACGCCCCAGGCGAACAGCGCGATGATCGCGGTCACCACGTAGACCAGCGGCATCGCCCGCTTGGCCGGCCAGGCAAGCCCCACCAGCAAGATGCCGGACAGGGCGATGGGCGTGAATGCCAGCAGTGCCTGCAGTCCCAGGTTCATGTTTGTCTCCTTGGTTGGGGCTTGCGAATCCGGATACGACCGCTCGCGGGCCCTTGTCTGCGATGGCGCCCGGGGCTGCAAATGTCGTGCATGTTCGGCAGTCTGGGCGCCTGCGAACTACGAATTCTTTTTAACCCGAGCGGCGGCGCATGTTCATCCCGGGATAGCCCTCATGCCGCGGCCGAACTTTCTTGCGCCAGCGCAAGCAGCCGCGATCCCTGCCTGTGTTATCGGTCCGCCGCACCGCCCCGACCCAGCAACGCCCACAGCAGGATGGCGCCGAAGGTCGCGGTGCCGATGCCGCCCAAAGTGAAGGCGCCGAACCGCAGTGTGTAGTCGCCCGTGCCCAGCACCAGCGTGATGGCGGCCACCACCAGGTTGCGGTTGTCGGAGAAGTCCACCTCGTTGTCGACCCAGATCTTGGCGCCGGCCACCGCGATGAGGCCGAAGACGACGATCGACACGCCGCCCATCACCGCCAGCGGGATGGCCTGGATGAGGGCGCCGAACTTGGGGCTGAAGCCCAGCAGCACGGCGAACAGCGCCGCCACGACGAAGGCCGCCGTGGAGTAGATCTTCGTCGCCGCCATGACGCCGATATTCTCGGCATAGGTGGTTACGCCGGTGCCGCCGCTGGCGCCCGAGACCATGGTGGCAATGCCGTCGCCCACGAAGGCGCGGCCCATCAGCGGGTCGAGGTTGCGGCCCGTCATGGCACTCACGGCCTTGATGTGGCCCAGGTTTTCGGCCACCAGGATCACGGCCACCGGGGCGATCAGCAGCATGGCATTGATCTCGAACACCGGCGCGGCAAAGCGCGGCGCGCCGAACCAGGCGGCGCTGGCGATGCCGGAAACGTCGATCGGCCGGCCCAGGCCCAGCCCATTGGTCAGCACGGCGTAGACGATGCCCGCCACGATGAGCCCCACCAGGATGAGCAGCCGCTGCGTCATGCCGCGCGTGAATACCGCCACCCCGGCCACGCAGACGAAGGTGACGCCCTGCATCCAGGCGTCGAAGGCCGTGGGCGCCATATTCTTGATCGGGATGCCGGCCAGGTTCAGCCCGATCACGGCCACCACGGCGCCGGTCACCACGGGCGGCATCAGGCGTTCGATCCAGCCAGTGCCGGTGGCCATCACGACCAGGCCGATGAGCGTGTAGACCAGGCCGCAGGCGAAGATGCCGCCCAGTGCCACACCGAGGTTGGCGTTGGCGCCCTGGCCGGCATAGCCGGTGGCGGCGATGACCACGCCAATGAAAGCGAAGCTGGACCCCAGGTAGCTGGGCACCTGGCCGCCGACCATGACGAAGAAGATGAGCGTGCCGATGCCGCTCATCAGGATGGCCAGGTTGGGGTCGAAGCCCATGAGGATGGGCGCCAGCACGGTGGCGCCGAACATGGCAATGACGTGCTGCACGCCCATGGCGGCGGTCTGCGGCCAGGGCAGCCGCTCGTCGGGCGCCACCACGGCACCGGCGGCGGGGCGCACTTCACGCCAGTGGAACATCGAACGCATGGGTTTTCTCCTGTCGTTGTGCGGCCCGGGAACCGGCCAGCGCCGGCCCCGGGGGGCATTGTGGGCGGCGCCGCTGTCGGGTGCGGCGTGCCCGCTCCGGATGTGGCGCCGGCACCGCGCCTGTCGCTCACGCCCGAGTGCTCTTCGTGCGTGTCGCGCGAACCGGAAAGCGTCGAGCGCCGAACCCTGGGCGTGCTACCCCGCGCGGGGGCCTTCCGCGCTCGCCACCGGCGCAGCGGCGTTCAGGAATTTGCCGATCTCGGCCAGCGCCGCACGCGCTTCAGGCAGTTCGGGGTTGAAGATCTGCCAGACATGGACCATGTGGTTCCAGCGCTGCAGGCGCACCGGCGAACCCGCCGCCTGCGCCCGGTTGACATAGCGGCGGCTGTCGTCGAACAGCATTTCCGTCTCGCTGGCCTGCACCAGCACCGGCGGCAGGCGCGACAGGTCGCCCCGCAGCGGCGAGGTCACCGGGTCGCACGGCCTGATGCGGTTCTGCAACCAGCCGAACCACAACAGCAGCGTCTGCGGCACCCGTGCCATCTTGCCGAACAGCGGGCCCAGCAGGGGGTCCGTGCTCAGGTTCCTGCGCAGGCTCGGGCTGCTCAACGTGGCGTCGGTCAGCGGCGACATCGCCACCACCGCGTCGGGCGCGCGCAGGCCCTGGTCGCGCACCCAGTTGATGAGCGAAAGCGCCAGGTTGCCGCCGGCCGAGTCGCCGGCCACGAAGACGGCTGTTGCGGGTCGTGCGCCGTCGGGGCCCTGGTCCAGCAGCCAGCGGTAGGCGCTGCGGCAGTCCTCGATGCCGGCACGGCGCGGGTGTTCGGGCATCAGCCGGTAGTCGACGGCCAGCACCGCGCCTCCGGTCAGTTCGGCAAAGCGCGCGGTCAGCGTGCGGTGGCTCTTCGGGCTGCCCATGACGAAGGCGCCGCCGTGGATATACAGCGTGCGTCGCGACGGGTCGCCGCCCGGGGCCAGCAACCATTCGCCCGCCACGGCGCCGCCGGCCACCGGGGTGATGCGCACGTTCAGCTCACGGCCGGCGAAGAGTTCGTCCAGATGCCGGCGCAATACGGCGTTGCGCTGCCGCAGCGGCACGCCGCGCAGCACGGCGCGCAGACCGCCCAGCGAAGCGACGACCGCCTGCAGCTCGGGGCCGGGGGTTTCGCCGCCGCCGAAGCGCTCGCCGGTCGGCTGGTCGAAGGCCGACAGGTCGGCGCCGCGCAGCGACCAGCGCGCCACGGCCCAGGGCACGGCCACGCAGGCAACGATCGCCAGCAGGATCGCGAGTGACATCGCGCTCAGGTCACCGGTGCCGGGTTGAACAGCACCAGCGCGTTGTGCCGGCGCCGCGCCAGGTCGCTGCGCATCTGTTCCCCCAGGGCCGGCTGGCCTCGGCCAGCGCGCCGGTATCGGGCAGACTCATGACCTGGATTTCGAACCGAGCGACCACCAGGATGGCAAACCTGACGCAGCGCGGCGACACGCATTCGAAGGCCCTCGGCTACGCACTCTGGATCTTCGGATTCACGGGTTCGCATCGCTTCTACTACGGCAAGTCCGTGACGGGAACGATCAGGTTCTTCACCCTGGGCCTGCTGGGCCTGGGCTGCCTGTACGACTGCTGGACCTTGAACCACCAGATCACGGTGACGAACCGTTCGCGGGACTGAGCGGTCCGCCCCCGGCCGGCAGGCTCTAGCCGTAGTTGGTGATCCACTCCACGCCCTGCGCGTAGGCGGCGTCGATGGCCATGTCCTCGGTGGCATGGTCACCCCGCGGCACGGAGATCTCGCGCGGCCGCGTCGGCCACACCTGCTTGCACACCACCAGGGAAGGAGCGAACTTGCCGTTGTCGGCGGCCTTGGCGCTGCACTGCAGTTCGTAGTCGCGGTGCCTGAAGATCTTGGTGGTGCCCATCGTGTGCTCGTGGTCCGTAATGTCAGTGGGGCAGTGGCTGACGGCTGGCAGCCTAGGCTGCACCGTCGTCGGTGGAAAGCGCGTCGCTGCAGTGTTCGGGCAGCACCAGCACGCCCTGGTCGTTGGGCACGGCTTCGATGTGCACGAGCGGCGCTTCAGACTGCACGCCGCCGAAGATGGTGGCAAAGGCAGCGTCGGCCGCGTCGCGGCTGGTGGCCAGGCGCACGAAGCCCATCGGGATGGCCGTGCCCGAGGGGTCGAACAGGAACCAGCGGCCGGCCAGCCAGGCCTCGACGTAGGCATGGAAGTCGGGCGGGCCGAGCGCCGGGTCGGCACCGTAGTCGAACCCGGTGGCAAAGCGCGCCGGAATGTTGACGGCACGGCACAGCGCGATCATCAGATGCGCGAAGTCACGGCACACACCTTGTTTGTTATTCAGGGTGTCGCAGGCGGTGGTCAGGCTGTTGGACGTGTTGGAGCGGAAGGCCACCTCGCTCGTCACCCAGTCTCGGATGGCCATCACGCGGCCATAGCCGTTCCACAGCGAGCCGAACTGCTGCACGGCGAACAAGTGCAGCTTGTCCGACTCGCAATAGCGGCTGGGGTACAGGTAGGGCAGCACGTGCGGCGGCAGGTCGGGGATGCGCACCTCGCCCAGGTCCTGCGGCGGCGCGTGGTAGTGGGCGATGTCCACCGTGGCCTCGGAACGCACGCGCAGCGGGCCCGGCAGGGCGCTCAGGCGCAGCGTGCGGGTGTGGGCCACGGCGTCGGTGTGCGAACGCGTCACCACGGGCTGGCTGATCTGCAGCCGCTCGTTGATCACGAACTGGTGGCACGTTTGCGCCGCCTGCACGTTGAAGATGAAATCGGCCCCCGGCGCCAGCACCTGGTAGTTGAGCTCGACCGAAAAACGCAGCCGTACCACGGGGCGCTGGTCAGCGGCGCCGCGCCGCGGGGGCGGGGCCGCGGCCTTCGAGGTGGCGGAAATTGATGCGCCCCTTGCTCAGGTCGTAAGGCGAGAGTTCCAGCGAAACGCGGTCGCCGGCCAGGATGCGGATGTGGTGCTTGCGCATGCGCCCGGCGGTGTAGGCGATGAGCGAGTGGCCGTTTTCCAGCGTGACGCGGAAACGCGAGTCCGGCAGCACCTCGGCGACGACGCCGCTCATTTCGATCAGGTCTTCCTTGGCCATGGGGTCTTTCTTGGTGGATTGAAGGCGAGGCCCGCCACGGCCACCGGCCACGCGATCGGCGTGGCCCAGCGGACAGCGGAGAGGGCAGTGCGGGCCGACAGTGCCACCCTGGAGGGTGTGGACCGCGCAGGAACGGGAAGTGACTCAGGGTTCCGCTGCCGTGAACCGGGCTTCGGGCGCGTGGCTTGAAGCGAAGTGAGTCGGGAATTCAACTCGCGGAGTCTACCACCGTGCGGTCCGTGGCGTGCCGCTGCCGGCGCCCCACCACTCAAGCCGCTTCGGCGTGGTAGTCGGTGACGCGCTGCACCTCGTTGCGCGACCCCAGCACCACGCTCACGCGCTCGTGCAGGCTGGTCGGCACGATGTCCAGGATGCGCTCGTGGCCGTTGGTGGCCAGTCCGCCGGCCTGTTCCACGATGAAGGCCATGGGGTTGGCTTCATAGAGCAGGCGCAACTTGCCCGGCTTGGCGGGTTCGCGCTGGTCCCAAGGGTAGAGGAAGACGCCGCCGCGGGTGAGGATGCGGTGCACGTCGGCCACCATGCTGGCCACCCAGCGCATATTGAAGTCCTTGCTGCGCGGCCCACCCTTGCCGGCCAGGCATTCGTCGATGTAGCGCGTGATGGGCGGTGCCCAGTGCCGCATGTTGGACATGTTGATGGCGAATTCGCGCGTGTCCTCGGGCATCTGCACGCCCACCTGCGTGAGCACCCAGGAGCCGGTCTCGCGGTCCAGCGTGAATATGGCCACGCCGTTGCCCAGCGTCAGCACCAGCGTCGTCTGCGGGCCGTAGACGCAGTAGCCAGCGGCCGCCTGGTGCTTGCCAGGCTGCAGGAAGTCTTCTTCGCTCACGCCGCGCGAATGGCCCACCTTGCGCAGCACGCTGAAGATGGTGCCGATGGAGACATTCACGTCGATGTTGCTGCTGCCGTCCAGCGGGTCGTAGACGAGCAGGTATTCGCCCTGCGGGTAGCGGTTGGGCACCACGTGGATGGTGTCCATCTCCTCGCTGGCCATGGCCGCCAGGTGGCCACCCCATTCGTTGGCCTCGATCAGCACCTCGTTGCTGATGATGTCGAGCTTCTTCTGCACCTCGCCCTGGATGTTTTCGCTTTCGGCGGTGCCCAGCACGTCGCCCAGGGCGCCCTTGTTCACGGCGATGGCGATGCGCTTGCAGGCGCGCGCCACCACCTCGATGAGCAGGCGCAACTCGGCGGGGATGCGGCCATGTTCGCGCTGCTGTTCGACGAGGTACTGCGTGAGGCTGATGCGCTTGCGGTAGGTCATGCTTGCTCCAGCGCGCGGGTGACGATCTCGCGCACGTCGTTGCTGAGGTCGGGCTTGGCGGCCACGCGCGCGATGGCCTCGCGCGCCGCGCTGCGGTAGGGTTCGGCCAGCATGGCCCAGCGGTCCATGGTGCGCGCCAGGCGGCCGGCCACCTGCGGGTTGAGGGCGTCCAATTCCATCAGCCGGTCGGCCCAGAGCACGTAGCCGGCGGCGTCGGCCCGATGGAAGGCGGCGGGGTTGTTGGCGCACAGCGTGAACAGCAGGCTGCGCACGCGGTTGGGGTTCTTCACTGTGTAGTCGCGGTGCTTGAGCAGCGCCTTGGCGCGCGCGAAAGCGCGGCCCGCTTCCGCACCCAGCGGTTCCGGCGCCCGCGCCTGCAGCATGAACCATTTGTCCAGCACCAGCGCGTCGCCATGGGCCAGCGCGTGGAAGCGTTCCAGCGCCGCTTCGGCCAGCGGCGAATGTGCGTCCGTCAGCGCCGTCAACGCCGCCAGCCGGTCGGTCATGTGGGCGGCGTCCTTGAAGCGCTGGTAGGCCTTGCCGGGCCACACCGCTTCGCCCTGGCGCACCGCGTGCAGGCACAGCATGGCCAGCGCCAGATTGGCCAGCGCACGGCGGCCGGCCTGCGCCGGGCGCGGGCTGTAGCCTTCGTTCACCTGGTGCGTTTCCCAGGCCCACGCCCAGTCGTGCTGCAGGCGTTCGGCCAGCAGCGTGCGCCACTGCTCGCGCACCGTGTGGATGCGCTGCGGGTCGACCGCCGTCAACTGTTCGGCGATGTACAGCTCGCTGGGCGCCAGCAGCGCCAGTTCCTTGAACGCCGGGTCCAGCGCCGGGTCGCGCAGCACGCGGCGCAGCGCCTCGGCCAGGGCGTCGTCGAGCACCGGAGCGGCACCGCTTTCCACCGCCGCCAGCAGGCGGCCGAGCATCAGCCGCTGGCCGGCTTCCCAGCGGTTGAAGGGGTCGCTGTCGTGTGCCAGCAGTACCAGGCGCTCGGCGTCGCCCAGGCCGTCGTCCAGCCGCACAGGCGCCGAGAAGCCGCGCAGCAGCGAAGGCACGGGCGGGGCGTCGATACCTTCGAAGACCCAGCTCTGCTCGGCGCTGTCCAGCACCAGCAGGCGGTCGTCGGCCAGCGCGCGGCCGTCTGCCGCCACCAGGCCCACCGCCACCGGCACCACGAAGGGCAGCTTGGTCGGCCGGCCCGGCGAGGGTTCGCTGTGCTGGGCCAGCGTGAGCGTGTAGCGACGCGCCTCGGCGTCGAACTGCCCGCGTGCGCTCAGGCGCGGCGTGCCGGCCTGGGAATACCAGCGCTTGAAGGCTTCGAGCCGCGTGGCCAGTTCGCTGCCCGGGTTGGCGTCGGCGATGGCCTGCGCGAAGTCGTCGCAGGTGACGGCCTGGCCGTCGTGGCGCTGGAAATAGAGCGCCATGCCGCGCGTGAAGCCGTCGCGGCCCACCAGGGTGTGCATCATGCGCACGACCTCGGCGCCCTTTTCGTACACCGTGGTGGTGTAGAAGTTGTTGATCTCCAGGTAGCTGTCGGGCCGCACCGGGTGCGCCATGGGGCCGGCGTCTTCGGGGAACTGCGCGGCGCGCAGCTTGCGCACGTCCTCGATGCGCTTGACGGCGCGCGCCGATGGCGAGCCCGCCATGTCCATGCTGAATTCCTGGTCGCGGAAGACCGTGAGGCCCTCCTTCAGCGAGAGCTGGAACCAGTCGCGGCAGGTGATGCGGTTGCCCGTCCAGTTGTGGAAATACTCGTGGGCGATGATGCTTTCGATGCGCGCGAAATCGGCGTCGGTGGATATGGCCGGGCTGGCCAGCACGGCCTGCGTATTGAAGATATTCAGGCCCTTGTTTTCCATGGCGCCGGAGTTGTAGTCCTCCACCGCCACGATCATGTAGCGGTCCAGGTCCAGCGCCAGGCCGAAGCGCGCTTCGTCCCAGACCACCGAAGCCACCAGAGAGTTCATGGCGTGCTCGGTCTTTTCCAGGTCGCCGGGGCGCACGTAGACCTGCAGCAGGTGTTCGCGGCCGCCGCGTGTGCGAATGCGCTGCTCGCGCGCCACCAGCTGGCCGGCCACCAGCGCGAACAGATAGCTGGGTTTCGGGAACGGGTCGTGCCACTTCGCGAAGTGGCGGCCGCCTTCGAGTTCGCCCTGCTCGACCAGGTTGCCATTGCTCAGCAGCACCGGGTAGCGTGCCTTGTCGGCGCGCAGCAGCACGGTGTAGACGGCCATCACGTCGGGCCGGTCCAGGAAGTAGGTGATGCGGCGGAAGCCCTCGGCCTCGCACTGCGTGAAGAAGCCGCCGCCGCTGGTGTACAGGCCTTGCAGCGCGGTGTTCTTGTCGGGCGCGCAGGTGTTGCGGATCTCCAGCGTGAAGCGGTCGGCCTCGGGCGGGTTGTCGATGACGAGCTCGCCGCCTTCGTGGCGGAACGAAACGCTGGCGCCGTCGGCCTGCACGCGCAGCAGCGTGAGTGCCTCGCCGTGCAGGCGCAGCGGCTGGCGCGGCAGTGCGGGGTTGCGCTCGATCGAAAGCTTGCTGGCGACGATGGTCTTGGCCGGGTCGAGGTCGAAGCTCAGTTCGGCGGCGCGGATGAAATACGCCGGCGCGGCATAGTCCTCGCGGTGCACGACGATGGTGGTGGCTTCACGCATGGGGTGGGGTCTCCTGGCCGGTTCCGGCGCGTTCTGGCTTGTTCAGGCGGGTCATGACGCAGCGGGGCGCCGCCAGGGCTTCAAAGGCCCTGCTTCAGGCTGGCCTCGATGAGCGCGTCCAGGTCGCCGTCGAGCACCTTCTGCGTATTGCTGATCTCCACGTTC